>JBDLIZ010000025.1:0-19899 GCA_039714615.1 Pseudomonadota bacterium
AGGGTCGGATCTGACACCACCAATCTAACCCATAAAGATCTGAAGCGCAGAACCAGGTACCAATATCGCATCCGTGCCGACCGATCGAGGAGCGAGGGCGGCAGCTCTGACTGGTCTTCCATCATCTCAGTAAAGACACGTTAAAGCAGTTTGTCCAATCTGGATAAGGTCGAGACACTCTCTCGGCCTCATCCACTCCCAACGAAAAAGGTTCCAGACCTGGATTAAAAGAAGCTTTCAAACTCACGGACGAACTTTTTGAATTATCACCTAGTGAAGTGGACATGGTAGTGGGTACGGCCGTGCGGACAGTCCATGGTTCCATCACCTGATCACATACATATTGATACATGCTGCGCACCCGAAAACCCATCCACCATAAATATAATCTAAATAACTGGGATGGACGATACTTGCGGACACCAAATCATACCTCATCTGAGGGCTTATTAGGTAGGAGGGTGTTCACACCCCCGACCTGGTGCTTATTCGAGTGCTTCCAACATGTAATCTACGGCAGATTTGACATCATCCTCTGATAGATCCATCCGACCCCCCTTGGGAGGCATGGCACCTGCACCATTAATTGCCACCGCATAATTACCCTCGACCCCTTTTTCCAGATATTTAGCCCAAGCATCTTTTTCGCCATACTTGGGCGCACCGGCTGCACCCGTGGAATGACAGGCAAGGCATACCGAATCATATACCTCCTTGCCGCTGGCAAATGCCGGTTTAGTTGCCGTTGGTGCAGCTGCTGCGTCCGCTGCTTGCTTGACTTTGGCAAGGGCCTCAGCTGGAACACTACCTACGTAGACCTCGCCCACGGGTTTGATACGTTCCTCAATGACCTGACTTGTAAATGGATCTGATGGATCACTTGACCTTGCGCCCAACCAGTTGGCCAGGATAATACATGCCACACCAATCACGACCAAACCACCGATCACGCTTACAAACTGGATCATGAATTGTCTATCTTCCACAATGTCCCCCATATTTTTTAGTTAACTAATGTATAAGAAAGCCAAAATCTAAAATAATTAGAAATCGTAAACACTAAAGTATAATTGAAGAATAACTAATGCGACACCACAAATCTCATGGACTCCTGGCATCTTCGGGGTTAAGCTATTCTTTTTTACTTTCGATCCCGGTCAAATGCGCGCCCCTCTGTGCCAATATAGGTGAGCGGCGGGTTGAGGAGCCGCAAATGCCGAACCATGGTGGGTGAGGCCGGACTTTATATGTCCTGAATTTGTTACGCCAGGGAGGGCTTGCAACATTGCTTGTTGTAGCGCCCGTAGCTCAGTTGGATAAAGCGCTGCCCTCCGGAGGCAGAAGTCGGAGGTTCGAATCCTCTCGGGCGCGCCAATTAAATCAATTGGTTAGGCAATATCACCGATTTTGAATAGACCTCAGACGGCATAGGATGGCGGCAACTCGGTCTAAGACGCAAGGATTTCGGCAGATAAAGGTCAAGTGCTATGGGTAGATGATCTGAGTAACCTGCATCGCAGACATGAGTTCTGTCGACCTTCAACTCGGGGGTAACCAAGATGTGATCTAAACCTTGTCTGGGACGCCAACTCGGATAGGTATGAAACTCTTTCTCCGGCGAGCACAGGTGGGTATTATTTAGAAAAACTTGAAACTCAGGTTGATCTATACGGCTGTTAAAATCCCCCATAAGCACCACATGCTCATATTGCGTGACAAGCCGGGAGAGATACTCGAATTGGTGACTGCGCGCTTTACGCCCTAGCGATAAGTGCAAGATACCGAGTAAAAGTTGCTGAGGGCCCTCACCAAACAATGCGAATAACGCCCCGCGCCCCGGAATTCTGCCTGGAAGTTTGCACTCCATGACCCTTATGGGCCGCAGATCACTTAATAGTCCCAGACTATGCTGCGCTATCCTGCCTAGATTGCGATTGGTTTGCACATACCAGTTCGAAAAACTGGCTCGATGCGCTAAATACTTAGCCTGATTGATATAGCTGCTACGCAAACTGCCCGCATCGACTTCTTGTAATCCTACGATGTCAAATCCGGATATAAAACGGGCAATGCTATCAAGATTCTCCTGGCGTCCAGGAAAGGGTAATACATGTCTCCAGCTTCGGGTTAGATAATGGCGATATCGACTGTAGGAAATCCCAACCTGGATGTTGTAGGTAAGGATTCTGAGCCTCTGACTTGGACAGTCCCGTTGGTGAAGCTTGTAAGGTAAGATATTGATAGCCACGATGAAATTCTATCGGCTGAATTCAATTCTAAACCAGAATTTGCGGACCGATGAAAAAAACACCAGGATAGATGGAATCAGTTTTATACCCCCTTCGAACGAGTAACAGCACTGCTGAGATGCTATTGCTGTTGCATAAATCGGTTAATTAAGTGCATGGTGCTAGTCTATAATGCCGCATATGCCACTCTAAACGAGTTATGTATCTATTCGTTCCACTTAATCTATGCGCTTAAGAATTTCTCAACTCGCTGATAAATAAAACGCCCTCTCATTTCGACTCATTTGCAATTGTAAAGATAAAACCTGCATTCTGATCGGTTCCCTAGATAGTCAACTATTGGATTCCTTCTTTACTAGAAAATCAATAAGTTCAAGTAGCTTTACATAGCCTCCAGCGGTACTTGCCGAGCTCAGATATTTACCATTGACTACTATTGCTGGGACACCAGAAGCACCATATTGTTGGTTGAGCCACATAACCCGTTGTAACTTGGTCTGGGCCTCCAATGACTGGTAGGCATCGAGAAACTTATTTACATCAACACCTTGCTGAGCTAAGAATCGATTAATGGATTTCAGATCCCGCAACCGTCTGCCCTGTTCGTGAATGGCTAAAAAGATCAGTGGATGAATCCTTTCCAGTTCTCCAATCAACTCCAGCGCAAAATAGACTCTAGCATGGGTTATCCAACCAGGGTTCATGGTCGCTGGCATCCGCCTAAATTCGATGAAACCCGGCTTATCCTTCAGCCAATTGTTTACATAGGGCTCTAATTGGTAGCAATGAGGACAGCCATACCAGAATAGTTCTACGACTTCGACCTTGCCTTGTGCCGCATCAGTAGGAACTTGCGGGAACAGCACCTGATAATGTATCCCTTCTGTAAACGGTTCTTGTTGTGCGGCTAAGGGACTAACTGTAATGAATAACAAACTCAGCAACCATGCAATACGCTTCATAATTGGACTATTCGATGCCGTTTTATCTTTAACCTAGACCCTATAAGTGATCGTGCTTACAGAGTGTAACATATTGATTCATAGAATGAATTTTAGACCAAATGGGGAAGTGGCGCAGGGAGGCGCCGTTAACGAACCTAAGGATGGAATCCTTATTGTGATTCCCGAGGAAGTAAATATCGCTATGCGGATCAAGTGGCTGTGCTGTATGAGTGCGATCACTAGCAGTGATCTTAGATTTAAGGGTAAGCGCATCCAGCGCCCGCTCCTAGCTCCTAGCTCCTAGCTCCTAGAACGATTTTCAATCATCCCGATGAGCTGTTCTATCGAACAATGGTACCTAGAAACTAATGCAAACCAGCAACATACTGTGACACGGCCTCGATTTCTTCTATCGTCATCTTCTTGGCCACGGAGCGCATCATGCTCGCTTGATCATTACCGCGCAGATTATCACGAAAACTTCGCAACTGGGTTGATATGTATTTGCTATGCTGACCGGATAGCCTTGGAAAAGCAGCCGCGATGTTACCCGCACCGGTAGGCGAGTGACACCCGGTGCACGCCGCCACACCTGTTTCAAGATTCCCCCCGCGGTATATTAATTCCCCTAACTCCAGCTGAGCGGCATCCGTACTGCCAGGTGAACCGGTTTGAGTAGCAAAATAAGCGGCAAGATCCAGCATATCCTGATCTTTGAGAACAGCTACAGGACCGCTCATCAGTGGATTGACGCGCTTTTGCTCCTTAAAATCCTTCAGTTGTTTCAACAAATACGCTTCACTCTGACCCGCTAGCTTTGGCCATTCTGGATTGGCGCTATTGCCATCTGCTCCGTGACAGGCAGCGCAGGCGGCTGATTTCTGTTTCCCTGCCTCGGTATCACCCGCCGCCATCAAAGGCGAGGACAGTATGAATGTTATGACTAACGAAAAGATTAAGTTCATGTTAAAAACCCCCATATTCAGTACCCCAAACGTATTTTTTACACACACGATGAACGTGAAAACCAAGCAATACAAAATCAAACGGTCTGTATACCATAATAGCGTCTTACTCGCAAAATCCTAGTGGCTTCGAGAGCCATCCAAGAGCTGGTGCGTTAAGTAGGATTTCGATATTCTCTGCAGTGAAGACAAATAGAAAAGGCATAACTATTATTGTGCCCATCTGAGCCTCAATTCTGAACTAAGGCGTTTCAGCCCACTGCTCATAATACAACCTATGGCAATAAAGATTAACTATGAACAAGCTAACTTTCTTACCAGCGCCACTCGCGGCAACCAACTCGTGGAGGACTTTGGCGCGGAAGTAGCCTTCGCGGGCCGATCTAATTCTGGTAAATCAAGCGCCTTGAATACCCTGTGTAGACAAAAGGCCCTAGCCCGTATCAGTAAAACTCCCGGGCGCACCCAAATGATCAACTTCTATCAAATCGACCTTCAGCATCGGTTGGTGGATTTACCCGGCTACGGTTATGCCAAGGTACCTGAATCGACACGTCTACGATGGCGCCGCTTAATGAAACGTTACTTTGAGCACCGGAAATCCCTTCGTGGAATCCTACTGATAATGGATATCCGTCACCCGCTGACGCCTTATGATTGGCAGATGATTGAGTGGTGCCAATATTATAACTACCGAATACATATCTTGCTGAATAAAGCTGATAAATTGAAACGAGGACCCGCTCTCAACATCCTCCAACGAGTTAAAAACACCATTAAAGACAAAAACATAAGTATTCAAACCTTTTCCGCAACCAAACGCAGCGGGCTAGAAGAGGCTCATAATGTATTAGACTCATGGTTGATAGAGCATTAATTCTAGGATTAAATCTCGGTAACCCGAGGAGCCAGTCCGGGAACAGTGCAGTTTGGGCTGGACATATTGATTGTGTAATACAGACCGTATATCGATGGGAAAGTACTACGCCGCAAGATGTCATCCGAAACGGGATTGGCGACGGTTTAAAACCGCAAAAAGAAAAAGCCCCGGTGAAAATGGGGAGAAAAACACCGGGGCCGAATAGGCTCGGCTTGGGGGGGCCGAACCATTTACCCGCTCAGGGAGGGAAGCGGGAAGCGCCGGGCTACAGCGCTAAAATCTATGACAATCGTCTGTCAAAAAAGTTCTTTCAAACCAAACCCTCATTCACAAAGCGATGACGCAATACTGACCTTCTCATGCTTTTTTCTTCATGGGCGACTGACGTGTGTTAGTTATAAACCAATTCACTCGATGTGTTACCTGATTCATGACAGGCGGCTTAATTTTATGGATAAGCGGTCCTATAGGGGGGAATTAGATCGTAAAGCAGAATGATCAGTCCCCTCTCAGTGGGCTTCATCCCAGTTGAGACCAATTGCTGCATCCACTTCCAGTGGCACCGCCAGTTCCGCCGCGGAGACCATCCGCTCTTCAACCGCGGAAAGAACACGTTCTACGTCCTGTTCAGCAACCTCAAAAACCAATTCATCATGCACTTGCATGATCATTAGGGCATCCGGGGCGCAGGCTCTCAACCAAGCATCGACATCAATCATGGCCCGCTTAATAATATCGGCGGCGCTTCCCTGCATCGGGGCGTTGATCGCGGTTCGTTCCGCATACTGGCGCCGCTGAGCATTTCGGGAATTGATTTCTGGCAGATACAAACGCCGACCAAACAGAGTCTGCACATACCCCATTTCCCGGGCCTTCTCACGAGTTTGATCCATATACTTCTTGACCCCAGGATAACGGGAAAAATACAAATTCACATAAGCCTGGGCCGCCGGGCGTGTGATACCTAGCTGTCGAGCCAACCCAAACGCTGACATGCCGTAGATTAGTCCGAAATTTATCGCCTTGGCCGCACGTCGCTGCGCTGCATCGACGTCCTCTACCGAAACGGCAAATACCTCGGATGCCGTAGCACGATGGATATCCAGTCCACGACTGAAGGCCTGACGCAAACCCTCATCGCCGGATAGATGGGCCATGATACGCAGTTCGATCTGTGAATAGTCAGCGGCCAGTATCTTGTGCGCTGGTGAAGCGATAAAAGCCTGGCGAATGCGCCGACCCTCCATGCTTCGGACGGGGATATTCTGCAGATTCGGATCGGTGGATGAGAGCCGACCGGTAGAGGCTACCGCCTGCTGATATGAGGTATGTACCCGTCCGGTGTGTACATTTATCTGTTTCGGTAACTTATCGGTATAGGTGGACTTGAGTTTGCTCAGGGAACGGTGTTCGAGGATCAACCGCGCTAAGGGATAGTCATGGGCCAGTTCCTGAAGTACATCCTCCGCCGTTGAGGGTTGGCCCTTTGGAGTTTTGCGTATGATGGGTAAGCCCTGACGCTCAAAAAGAATCTTCTGTATCTGTTTGGGCGATGAGAGGTTGAAGCTTTCTCCTGCCAGCTCCGCGGCCTCAGAAACAAGCCGGTCCATGACTGCAGCCAGTTCCCGACTCTGGGCGCGCAGACGTTGCGCATCTACTAGCACGCCATTTCGCTCTACCCTTGATAGCACCTCAATCAGGGGTATTTCGATGGACTCGTAGAGTCTGCGCTGACCCTCTAGGGATCTCAGTTGGGGCCAGAAATGCTGATGCAGCCTCAGTGCCATATCTGCATCTTCTGCGGCATATGCCGTAGCCTTGTCCAGATCCACCTTATCAAAGGTGATCTGCTTCGAACCCTTGCCCGCTACATCCTCGAAATGGATGTTGGTGTGCTGCAAGTGCTTTTGACAAAGGGTATCCAGATCATGCCGATTGGCTGTGGAGTCGATCACGTAGGACTCCAGCATGGTGTCATGGGCGATGCCGGTCAAGGCAATACCGTGATTGCCCAAGACATTCCTATCGTATTTGAGGTTGTGACCCAGCTTTTTGATGCCAGGGTCCTCTAACAAGCGCTTAAGCCTGCCGAACACCTCTGTCTCACTCAGCTGTTCAGGCACCCCTGGATAATCGTGGCCAAAGGGCAGATAGGCCGCCTCACCCTCTTTTACTGCAAAGGATACACCCACAACCCTGGCCGACATGTAATCGAGGCTAGTCGTTTCGGTATCAAATGCAAACACCGGCGCCTGTTCTAAAAGCGCCAGCCAAGTGTCCAGATCAGCTAAGGAAAGAATTATCCGATAGTCTCCTTGCTTCTTTTTTGGATCATTTCTTATATGCTCTCCCTCGAGTGCAGCCAACCACGATCTGAATTCTAGATGACCGTACATTTCACGAAGCACTACCGGATCAGCGCTCCCTGTTCGTAGATCCGAGGGGGTGAACTCAAGTTCCACGTCGCATTGGATGGTCGCCAGTCGATACGACAATGGCAACTGATCGACTGTGGCCCTAAGTTTCTCGCCTATTTTCCCCCCCACCTTATCCGCTTGGGCGATAAGCTCTTGCATTGATCCATATTCGGCCAACCACTTAACCGCGGTTTTCGGACCTACGCCCGGCACTCCAGGGATGTTATCCACCTTGTCACCAATAAGGGCAAGATAGTCAACAATTCGTTCCGGAAGAACCTTGAATTTTTTCACTACCCCAGATCGATCAAGTCGAGTGTTATCCATGGTGTTCACCAAACTCACCTGATCGTTGACCAATTGGGCCATATCTTTATCGCCCGTAGATATCAGCACTGACCAGCCTAGCTTCACCGCCTGGCTCGCCAGGGTCCCGATAACGTCATCGGCCTCCACACCTTGGACCTCTAACAGCGGGAAACCTAAGGCACGAATCAACTCTTTTAGAGGTTTGACCTGAGTCTGTAAGTCTGCAGGCATGGGGGGGCGATTGGCCTTGTAATCGGGATAAAGCTCGTTTCTGAAGGTTTTTCCCTTAGCATCGAATACCACAGCAAAATATTTCGGCTTATATTCCTCGACAATCTTTCCTAACATAGTAGCAACACCGTAGATGGCACCGGTCGACTCGCCATGAGAATTGGATAGTGCTGGCAAGGCATGATAGGCCCGATAAAGATAGGACGAACCGTCTACGATAATGAACGGTTTAGTGGATGATTTACTGTCAGACATCAATAAAGTGCAAAGTTATACCTTAGGAAAATCCTGCTATACCCTTGGCAGATGGGTGTTCAGGAATACGAAGTGCGTCGAATTTGTCGTTGAACAAGGTACGGCGAGTAAGTCAGAGACAGCAATCTATGACCCCCAACCCACTTGCTGCGGTGATGATAACCTCGTTACGACTTTAGGCATAATAGCTTCTTCTGCTACTATGCCTCGGTTGCTGACCCTGGCACAACACCATCACGCCATCACGCCATCACGCCATCACGCCATCACGCCATCACGCCATCACGCCATCACGCCATCAAATGACTAACATACTGCCAAAATTAGTCACTGTAATAGACAGCCTAAATGAACAAGTAGGATGGATCGTTTCTTGGTTGACCTTGGGCATGGTCTGTATCACCTTCTTGGTAGTAGTGCTTCGCTACGGATTCGATACCGGTTGGATCGCAATGCAGGAGTCGGTCACCTACATGCATGCCTTAGCCTTCATGGCCGGAGCCGCTTACACCCTGAAGCACGATGCTCATGTAAGAGTCGATATCTTCTACCGTAACATGGCACCGAGCGCACAGGCATGGGTCAATCTACTCGGTGCCCTGCTACTGCTCATACCGACTTGTTTATACATACTGTGGACCAGCGCAAGCTACGTATATACCTCTTGGCTTCTGCTTGAAGGTTCCCGTGAGGCCGGTGGCCTGCCTTTGATATTCGTACTCAAGTCTTGTATCCCTCTAATGTCATGCCTACTCACGTTGCAGGGACTGTCCCAGGCGAGCAACAGTCTGCTCGTCATTGTCGATCATACCCCAGATCCAATCGTTAAACGCTGATGGGCTGGGCAGCGATGGTATTGTTCCTATCTGTGGTCTTGGTACTGCTCGCCGGGTATCCGGTAGCTTTCACGCTGGCGGGGACCTCCTTGTTGTTTGCCTGGGTGGGCACACTGGTAGGTTTTTTTGATCCCTCATTTATGCTGGCCCTTCCAAATCGACTGTTCGGTATCATGACCAATGGAACCCTCATCGCCGTGCCGCTGTTTGTATTCATGGGGATCATGCTTGAACGATCGCAAGTCGCTGAGAACCTGCTCGAAGCGATGGCATTGTTATTCGGATCCTTGCGGGGTGGCTTGGGGTTCTCGGTAATGATCGTCGGCATGCTACTGGCCGCCAGTACCGGAATCGTCGGCGCGACGGTGGTGACCATGGGGTTGTTATCTCTACCCACCATGCTCAAGCGAGGATACGCTCCGCAGATTGCCAGTGGTACGATCTGCGCCTCCGGCACCTTGGGTCAAATCATACCCCCCTCTATCGTATTGGTCCTGCTCGGCGATGTGTTGTCATCCGCCTATCAGCAAGCCCAACTAGATCAAGGAATTTTCTCGCCAGAAACCATTTCGGTGGGTGATTTGTTCGCTGGTGCGGTCATTCCCGGAGGAATGCTAGTGCTGCTCTATCTTGCCTACCTGCTGGCCGAAGCCGTGCTAAGACCCAATAGTATGCCTGCTATTCCAGCCCACGAGCGCACCCTAAATTCAGCTCAATTAGCGACCCGTGTATTCAAGGCCCTGATGCCACCCCTGTTATTGATCGTCGCGGTGCTCGGCTCAATCATGGGGGGAGTCGCAACGCCCACGGAAGCAGCTTCCGTGGGGGCGATGGGCGCCATTTTATTAGCTGGCATCAATAACAAACTAAATCTTCAGAGACTCCGCGATGTTATGCAATCGACAGTGAGAATCACCAGCATGGTATTCTTGATCCTGATCGGCGCCTCGATTTTTTCCTTGGTGTTTCGTGGTCTTGGTGGCGATGAAGCGGTGCATACCCTTTTGACTCAATTACCTGGTGGTGTATTCAGTGCAATGCTCATGGTAATGATGGTCATGTTTATACTGGGATTTGTCCTGGACTTTATCGAAATCACTTTCGTAGTCGTTCCTATCGTCGGTCCAATACTACTGGGTATGGGGATAGATCCCGTCTGGCTTGGAATAATGATAGCAATAAACCTGCAAACCTCTTTTCTGACCCCACCGTTTGGTTTCGCTCTGTTTTATCTACGCGGTGTGGCGCCTCCAGAGGTCAGTACGCACCATATCTACCGTGGTGTCATACCGTTCATCGTTATTCAGATTTTTGCCCTTATTTTATTGTCTATCTGGCCAAAACTGGCAACCTGGTTGCCTACAGTAGTATATGGTGGCTAAGATCACTGGTTAGAAACCTAATCCCCAAGAATCCGCCCACCACTCAACCCCTAAATTACTCCGTTCGTCAGTGATCTCACTTGACGTAGCAACCCCCGCCCCCCTTTACTAATCGAAGTGAAGACAACCATTCCTCGGGTCCATACAGAAACCATACTGCGTCTTGAATGCGAACGATCATTCACCGCCAGTTAGGCGGTATTTCGTCCGTACCATGCTAAGGGAATAAGGTAAAAACGCTCAAGGAGAGAGCATACTGCCACGCCATTTGATCTTACATCGAATATTTATCAACAAGGAGTAGCCCCACGATGAACAGTGCACTTAATACCACTCTTTCAGTCGTCAGTTCCAGCCCCTCTCGTTATTCTGAGTTGAGAACTTATTACGATGAAAAATACCATCTTGCTTGGGGTTATATGCATGCCAGTCCCCGTCCTTGCTTTAATACGAAGTTACTCAACGAGCTGCAAGATTGGTTTACGGAGCTTTCCGTACAGCACGAGCAAAATATCAGGTTCGCCGTTTTAGCCTCTGATACCCCTGGCGTATACAATCTGGGGGGAGATTTGGATCTATTCAGAAATTACATCTTGGCGAAAGACCGTGCTGGCCTTTTTAACTACGCCAAGACCTGTATCGATACCTTGTATATCAAGATGAAAAACTTTCACCGGGACATCACTCACATTACTTTAGTACAGGGCGATGCCTTGGGGGGAGGTTTCGAATGTGCCTTGGCCAGTGATGTCTTGATCGCCGAGCGCGGTACCAAAATGGGGTTTCCTGAAATCCTCTTTAACCTCTTTCCCGGAATGGGGGCATACAGCTTGCTATCACGTAAGCTTGACAGCGTTAGGGCTGAAAGGATGATTTTGAGCGGGAAACTCTATACTGCAGAAGAACTATACGAAATGGGTGTAGTTGATATCCTCGCCGAAAATCAGCAAGGGGAAATGGCGGTGTACGATTACATCAGCAAGGAGAGCAAATCCACGAATGGGTACCGGGCCTTTAGGGCCGCGAAAAATTGTGTTAATCCAGTGACCTACGAAGAACTAATGGCAATAACAGACATTTGGGTCGATGCCGCCCTTCGATTGGAAAAACGTGATTTACGCATGATGGAGAGGCTTGTTGCCAGGCAGCAAAAACTTGATTGTCAAAAGATTAATCTACGCAGTGTTGAAGAGTTATGAAACACTGTGATGATAAAAAATTAGGAGAGAACTGCAGGGCCTCGAATGACTGGGTGGAATTGAAATTCCACCCAGAATGAACGGATCGCATTTAGATTTGTATGAAACTAATGGCATAGGAGATTCTGAGAGCATGCCATACCAAGCTGAGGCGTGACGAACCATCAATATCAGACATAAAGAACCTTCACAGACCAACTAAGGCTTTATATTCTTTTGCGAAGGTAAGGGCCTGACGACCACCGGAGAACTTTTGAATAATTAGCTCTCTGGCATTGATGGCCATCGCCTGGGCCCATTCCGGTGTTTGATCTATTCTCTCGAGACACCTAGCGATTGCCTCTGCATTAGCCACAGGAACTAGAAAACCGGTTTTATTTGGGGTAATCAATTGGCGTATCCCATAAATATCCGTACCGATTACCGGGACACCTGATGCAAAAGCCTCCATAATCACTCTGGGAACACCCTCTGAATAAGAGGGAAGAACTAATACATCGCTCTTTGCGTAAATTGGGGCTACGTTCTCCAGCTCACCTAAAATACGAACTTGATCGAGTATTCCCAAGCTTCGACAGCGTGCCTCTAACCCAGACCTTTCGATGCCATCGCCAACGATATAAAGTAGAGATCCCTTGGTTAGCCTCGCCTTTGAAAATCCCTCGACCAATTCCATGATGCCTTTAGTCGTACGTAGGCGTCCTACGAACAATACGTGAAGGGGATCATTCGTTTGACGCCAGCTTCGCCGCGAAAACATAAGATCGAAGCCAGCTGTATCGACGGCATTCAATATCATACACAATCTTTTTCGAGCAAATCCTCTGCTTATTAAATTTTCGAAAAGGGCTGGGCTCAGAGGAAAAACTTTGTCGAAGCGACGTAAAAAGAAACGACCTATTGCCTCATAGATTCGAATAAGCCAGTTCTCCTCAGCGCACCATCCATGCGGTGTTGAAACCAAGGCTATGGTCAGCCCACGAGTTGAAAAATAGCCCATAACGTCTGATTTAAATCCATGTGTATGCAAAATCTGGATTTTTTTTTGAATAAGCAGCCGCCTAATCTTTATTATCAACCTTAAGTTGAATCTTCCCGGAATGGGCAGATGGACTGCTGGAATACCGGCATCGACAAGTCGCTTAAAGAACTCATCCGAGTTTGGTTTGTTTCCAATAGTAATAACCAACGTATCGATATCGGTATCAGCAAGATATTTTGCTAGCGTCAATGTCCAATGCTCCGCGCCGTACACGCCCTCGGAGTTATGGAGATGGGCGACCCGATATCGATTTTCTCGCTTTGGAGTAATCTGCGGCGGCATCGTCAATCTCGTGTTTAGCGGGTCATGGTCTAGTCTTTTTCGTTCCCGTCTGTCAATAGCTTTTTAACTTCCTCAATCTTGGGTGAAAATGTTTCAATGTTCTCTATGCTACGTATAAAACCAATCGGGACCATAATCGCGCCGATAAACCACTCGGACGCAATTCTTGAGGCAGATACCAAGCTTTGGCGACGTACTGCTAACAGCCCGAAAAAAACTACTCCCGCCAACAACCACAAGAGAAAAGGCGTAAAGTTATAAAGAATAGCAGAACTCACAATGGCAGCAAAACCAACAGCAAGGAAAAGCTGCATAATCAGATAGCGATTCAGTTGACGGGCCTGGAAAGAAAATCTTCCCTGCTGTAACGCTAATCGTAATGCTTGACCAGAACCGATAAAGTGACCCCGTCGCAACCTTCTAAGCAGGTCTTGTGGGGTATCTCTGGGTATGGTGTAGTGATAATACATGATCTGGGTGGTTTCGGTGATGTGATATCCTGTCGCCAAAATTCGACCCAATAGTTCACCTTCTTCCTCGCCGACTAAAAACGGATTGAATCCCCCGACCGTGCGCAATACTTCAGCGCGGTACATTGCATTACCGCCCAAACCGTTTTCTTCATATGTAGTAATGTCTAACTGAGGGCTATGTGGTTTATCCATTCCCTCCTTGGAGATTTCTCGCCGTGGACCATAGATTACAGCTGTTTTAGGTGATTTTTCCATGCGTTCGATCGCCAGTGCTGGCCAAGATTTTTCGATTCTGCAATCACCATCAACGAATAATACATACCGCGATTGAACTCTTTCAAAACCAATTTTTCTCCCGGCCCCCGCAGTCAGTAAATCCGCTTGATACCGGTATATATACACTGGAAAGCTTAGCGCAATGTCGACGGTATGATCACTCGAGTCCGAGTCGACAAAAACGACCGGTGCATTTGGAAAAACTTCTAAAGCCTCCAATACTGAACGTAGGCACTGAGAAATCAGTGTTTCCTCGTTTCGCGCAATAACAACCGCACCCAGGATCGGCTCAATAGAATCTTTAAAAGTATGTTGTTGGATCTTCATGTGGCTCGCGGCCTATCTACTGCGTTTCTCATCTGTTATGGTACTAGCTTCTAATAAATATAAGAGTTATTTAGAGTGTCGAATTCATTTTCACAAAACCTCTGGAACATTTTAGCTTGTCCTAACTGCGGGTTATCAATCCAAAAGAATGGAGACCAAGGTACAATATGCCAAAATTGCTACACTGCGTATGAGTATACAGAATTAGGCCAGCTAAATTTGCATCTGAAAGAGAAAAAGAACTATCTATTAGAATTTGCTATAGAAGCACCTTCTACAGAGGATACAAATTTAGAGTTCAATCCACTTCGAGAAAAAGCCAATCCGGAGGTTGACTATTCTTGTGTGACGATCCCACGGCATCTAACAAAAGAAATATTAAGTTACTTTCCTAAGGCCAATCAAAAAGAAAGTTTGATGCTAGATCTGGGATGTTGTAATACTATTCATCGAGGGGTATGTGAGCATGCAGGATTTGAGTATGTAGGTTTAGATTATAATGCACATCATGCGCCTATTCTTGGTGATGCACACGCCCTTCCTTTCCAAGACAACAGCTTTGAGTTCGTTCTGTCAATCGCCGTATTGCAACACATCCGTTTCCCTAGTGTAATGATGCGTGAAGTTTGCAGAGTTTTAAAACCCAACGGAATATTTATAGGAACCGTATCCTTCCTTGAACCAAACCATGATCAAGTTTATTACAATTACTCGCACTTAGGAACCTATAATATCTTACAGTATGGTGGCTTTACGGTCGAGCAAATAGCGCCCAGCGACAACTGGACGGTACTTACCGCGCTTGCTAGTATGGAATTTTTCCCCCAAATGCCAAGGTTTTTATCGCAATCTCTTGTTTCCCCTTTAGATTTGATTCATAAATTATGGTGGCGAATTGGTGCAATGGTTCGTCGTAAACCAAATGAGTCTAGGCGTATTAGAAATTTTACTGGTGCTTTCACCTATATCGCCATAAAGTAAGCTGAATAGACCACTACAATCTGTTCATTAGTGAACTTTCCGAGATTTTCGCCCTACATAATCGTTTAGTGTTGAACAAGTATTAACAAAGGTTTCATTGATTTGTTCTATTAGCAACCCTGGCTTATCGGAGACCATATCATAGGGTTTGAGTCCTTCAATATCCTTACACAATTTTATTAACTGTATCGCACCAAGCTCGACAGCAGTACCCTTTAAGGCATGTACTGCATCACGCATTTTGGGGTAATCACGTTGATTGTTAGCATGTTGTAGATTTTCCATGAGTCGCTCACCATCGCGCCGAAAACCGTCCACGAGTTGCTTTATAAATTCAGGCCCGGTGCCCAGTTGAGTCAAGCTATCGAGCTTATACTTGTCTAACTTTACTTCTTTATTCGATGAGAACTCGCTATTCAGTGATTGAACGACGGCTTTGCCCTTAAACCTATGTAACTCAGCGTCTTGCGTTAGATCCGCAAGTGTCTCTAGCAATTTTCTGGCATCTACCGGTTTGGTGAGAAATGAACTGACACCGGCATCCTGACAAGCCTGCTTCGTCTCACATGTTGCATCTGCTGAGAGGATCACTACGGGAACATCGGCATTCGTATCCATGAAACGATAGGCCTTAACGACCTCCAAACCGGTCATCGATGGCATATTCATGTCCAGTATGATCAGATCAAAAGGACAATCTCTGTTTTCGAGCGCATCCAGGGCTTGTTCGCCATCACTGACCAGAGACACACGATGTTCAGCACGCTCCAGAATCCCTTTAATCACCTTCTGATTGGTCTCATTGTCCTCCGCAACCAAGATATTGAGTTGTTTTATGCCGGCTCGCTGCTGATAATGCTCGGCAAGGGATACCACATTCTCTGGATGTAAATGTTCTGTCTGGGCAGCATGAATTGCATTAAACAACAGCGTCTTATTTAAGGGTAGATGCAAGACTGAAGAGAAACCCGCGCGCAGCAAGGCCTCGCCGCGAACAGCCTGCGGGTCATTCTCAATAAGCACCACTGACATTTGCGTCAATACCCCTTTGCTATGCAACATGCCAATGAACTCTTCAGGATCATGGTTCAGATACTGGCGTTCTACAATCGCAACATTATAGGGCCTATTCTCCCCAAACGTTGCAAGTAGATCAGAGATGGCCCCCACGGCATCG
This sequence comes from Pseudomonadota bacterium, assembly GCA_039714615.1. Taxonomy (GTDB): domain Bacteria; phylum Pseudomonadota; class Gammaproteobacteria; order JAAEPA01; family JAAEPA01; genus JAAEPA01. Next base: position 16,226 of record JBDLIZ010000025.1, read on the forward strand.
GTCGGAAACTCGGCACTGATACCCCAATTCTTGAGCCCGACATCCAGGACACCCCTGAGCCTTTCTCCAGCAAGCACCCACACCCGAATATCGGATAACTTAACTACCGAGACACCTTCCTTTTCCTGGCCTTGTTGTAGATCGAAAGGTAATTCGAACCAAAAGGTAGTGCCTCTACCTTCACGACTATCAACACCAATCGCCCCCCCCATCTGGGTGGTGACGAGTTGTTTGGCAATGGTAGTTCCTAATCCCGTGCCTCCAAAACACCTTGTTGTCGATTCGTCAACCTGGGTAAAACTGTCGAATATGCGGCTCTGCACCTGCTTGGGGATACCGATGCCGGTATCGATAATTTCAAAACGGATTCGGGTTGGCGATAAAAGGTCCTCTACCACCTGGACTCGAATCTCCACTCGACCCTGTTGGGTAAACTTTATAGCGTTTCCAACCAGGTTAATAAGCACTTGTCGCAGGTGTTTGGCATCACCATGAATCAGAAACGGTGTTTCGGGTGCCATGTGCGAGGTGAGTTTCAGCCCCTTCTTTGCAGCCTGCGGGACAAACATCATGACAATCTTGTTCACCAGCCTATAAAGATCAAAATCCATCTTATTTATAGAGACCTTACCGGCTTCGATCTTGGAAAGATCCAGGATTTTTTCGATCAGGCCCAATAAGGTATGGGCGGATGCCTGGATAGTACTGGAAATTTCTTTTTGTTCAGCATCCAAATGAGTATCCATTAATAAGTCACTCATACCTATGACGCCGTTTAAAGGAGTACGAAGTTCATGGCTCATATTGGCGACAAATTGCGACTTGGCCGCACTCGCCTGCCTGGCTTGCTCTAAAGCCCGATTAAGCTTGCATAATAAGGTCGCCATATACATCGGTAATACGGCGAGAATGATCAACATGCTGATACCTAATACGGGCTGGGAAGACCAAAAGTGACTATAGTAAAAGGCGAAGGAAAATCCAACGATACTTAACAATGACGAAACGACCAGATATTTGACTCCGTACCTGAAACCATTGCCCATGGTCACCCACAAATAGACGGCGATCAGTGGGGTCGCCACAACACCACTTACCGCTAAAAAATAGGAGGGGGCACTGATATCCGCAGCCATCCCGATCAAGCGCCGCATGGGTGATTTACCGGAACTGAGAAAAACGCTGAACAGCAACAACAAGGAAAACACCCATAATAACGCTATGGCGATTTGGGTGTGTAACAGACGATTGGTTTCAGCGACTCCACTGATATAGGTAGGAGAAAAAAAATAAACCAGCACCATAAACACAATGACCACTCGTAGAATGGCCTGTTCGTGTTCACTGTCAGGACGATTTTTCAGGCGCTGTGTTATGATCTTGAATGCCTTTATCACCACAGTTCCTTATCATTACTGGTTTTTTTGTGGTTTCTCGTATTTTTTAATAATGAGGAAAATCCACACTTGCCCTCATTTTTCACTAAGATGACGAATCACCACTTTCATTATCGAATCCTATTTCTCGAATATGTCTTCATGACATATTAATGTCAACCTTATCTAATTCAGGATAGGCCATTTTAGGTTCGTATTCGACGATTTAGTGTACAAAATGTATTCTCAGGTAGGCTAAACGAAACGTTTCTCTAGGAGCCTGTGTTTACTTTGGTACATCTTGTAAACTCATCTTAATTTCGCGAACTGCATTTATTTGAGCAATAAAGGCCTTTGCGCATTGGGGATCAAAGTGCCGGCCCGTCTGTTGGCATATGAATTCACTGGCATCTTCAGAACTCCAGGGTGATTTATAGGGCCTGGCAGTAGTTAAAGCATCATAGACATCGGCAACGGCCACGATTCGTGCATAGAGCGGAATCGCATTGTCTCGCAACCCCTTAGGATAACCACCGCCATCGAATTTCTCATGGTGACCCAAGGCAATCACGGCCCCTAGTTGCAGATATCTAGAGGGACTATCCTTGAGGATTTCATGCCCAATAAGGGTGTGCGTATTCATGATCCTTCGCTCTGCAGGGTTCAAGCGAGCGGGTTTGAGGAGGATATTGTCAGGTATTCCGATCTTACCTATATCATGCATTGGCGCCGCTAACTCGATTTCTTCGCATTCCACTATAGAAAGGTCTAGCTGTTCGGCAATCAGACGGGAATACTTTGCCATGCGTAATACGTGATTGCCGGTGCCCGCATCTCGGTATTCACCCGCCTTGGCCAATCTTAACAAGGTCTCTTTCTCTCTATTGCGTATTTGCAACGTAGCTGCGGAAACCTGTTCCTCTAACCAGCTTGCACGATTTTTTATGATTTTCTGTTGCTTTCGCAGAATTAGCAGATTTTTGCACCTTGCTCGACATTCATACTGATCAATGGGTCTGACTAAAAAATCAGTCGCCCCCGCATCCAATGCCTTATAACGTACCTCTGGATCGTCAACGACGGTCACCATCACCAGCGGTACATCGGAACAGTTCAGAGTTCCCCGGAACCTGCGAATAAAGTCAACTCCATCCAGATCTGGCATTTTGTAGTCGGTAAGAACTAAATCGGGAACGTGTTGGGCGGCGCTCTCCAAGGCCTCGAAGGGATCAGAAAAATTTTTAATCTGCAGTTTTTTATCGATACTATATATCAATTGTTCCAGAATCTTGCGACCTGTAAATTGATCATCAACGATCAGGACAATCGGTCTGCGCTGTTCGTCTGTCATCGACTTGAACCCTTCCAGCTCAGCACCAGAGTTTTTGCTAAGAGTCGTAACGAAGCAACGGGCCACTTACTCCGTCCTAAGCTTGTTGAAACCCAGCCATTAAGATGCTCGAGCATTGAGATAAGCGCGTTCTGAAATATCATGCCATTGGCGAACTTTTTGTCCAAATCTATGGTATGAATCATGGATGCGTTTGGCCAAAGGGTCTTGTTCAGCCAGCTGCGAAACGGCCTCCTCCGATAAGCTGCGCAACTTTTCAAGCACCTCCGCCGGAAACCTCCGCATATCCACATTATGCTTATGGAGTAAGGTTTGCAGGGCATCATTATTACGAGCGGTATATTCCGCCAGCATGTCTTGGTTTGCTACTCTACAGGCATTGAGGACGATACTCTTAAGATCATCGGCAAGACCATCAAACGCCTTTTTGTTTACCATGCATTCCAGCGTCGTACCTGGCTCGTGCCAACCTGGATAGTAGTAGTATTTAGCAGCCTTATAAAGACCGAACGCCAAATCATTGTAGGGTCCTACCCACTCGGTTGCATCTATGGCTCCCGTCTGCAGCGCGGTAAACAGCTCACCACCGGGTAGATTGACCGGCGTGCCCCCTGCCCTATTCAAGACCTCGCCGCCAAGACCCGGGATACGCATTTTCAGTCCCTTGAGATCATCTACGGAATTGATTTCTTTATTAAACCAGCCTCTAGGAACTCGCTTCGCCCATGAGTGCCTTGATGTCCGCCAGCACTTCATCGGTGTGCTTGTCGGGATCAACGTCGTCGTAGTGTTTTGCTATCTTGCCTTCGGGGTTGACCAGGAATGACTGGCGGCTTGCCAGTTTCAGCAATTTGTAGTCCTTTAGCACGCCGTAGGTTTTCGCGGTCTTGCCGCCTTCATCTGCCAGGATCGTAAATGGCAGTTTGTACTTGTCAGAAAATTTCTTG
>JBDLIZ010000026.1:0-19762 GCA_039714615.1 Pseudomonadota bacterium
AACGGCGAATGGGGTAAGGATACTTGGTTTATCCCCCATTCATTGAAGACATTCGCGTAATAATATGTATATTATACATGAATACCAATATAGTATTCTGTGTTGCGAATATTTATTGGTTATTCAATTCACCGATAGTATTGGATAATAACAACATGGACAGAAGAGACGTGGCCTTACAATCCACAGGCCATTGCCATCTTTGAAAACTGGACTATGCTTTGCAGAAGGGCTCAATATTATCACCATTAGTCCATATAGAGTGGCAGCAGAAAACAACATTAAATCTTATGTGGTTTTATTGAGGCCAACAGAAAGTGGTAAATCTCGATATTATGAAATGCAAAAATGTAAGGCGTAATTTAATTATCTCTTTCATAAACAACAGGTAGTATTCGAAGTTGATGGACTATACGATCACCTAAGTCCGATAGGCTCCTAGGGCTGACATGATTGCTCCGCGAGATGCAGATTCTGCCCGGTAACATCCCTGCTGTCGGGCCCCATGAAATAGAGATAAGCCGGAATGACCTGCTTAGGCGAGGGCAGAGTGTTTGGATCTTCACCGGGATAGTTCTGTTTCCTCATCCAGGTCCCTACCGGCCCGGTATCGATGCCGTTGACCCGGATGGGTTTTTCACCGTTCAGTTCATCAGCGAGTATTGCTAAAAGTCCTTCCATTGCATGTTTGGCGATGCCGTAGGCACCCCAATAGGACCTCAGACAGGCATCGGTAGAGAACACTATCGTGGGGTCATCGGAACGGTCCAATAGCGCCAAACAGGTCTTGCTCAACAGGAACGGGGCGTGCAGATTGATGGTCATGACCTGAGCCCAGCGTTCTACATCGTAGTGTCGCAGTGGAGTCAATCCCCCGACCCAACCGGCATTATTCAACAAGCCATCGAGCCGTCCAAATTCGCTTTCAAGGGTTCCAGCAAGATCCTGGTAGTCCTTGAGGGTGGCGCTTTCCAAGTTCATCGGATAAAGAGCCGGTTGCGGACAGCCGGCTTTTTCGATCTCATCATAGACTTGTTCGAGCTTGTTCAGCTCCTTGGCAAGTAGAACCACCGTCGCACCATGCTGGGCGTAGGCCAAGGCAGCGGCCTTGCCTATACCCTCACTGGCACCGGTAATGAGCACGATTCGTTGCTGCAATAAATCTCCGGGTGGGCGGTATTGACGGATGGCTTCAGGTGTCATGGATATATTTGTAATCAGTGGTTGTTCGAGAGCTACTCGATGGTCAAGCATCAACAGGGCCCAGTAAGAAAAATAAGTATGATATACCCGCTGTGGATAATATTTCAGATCGGACTTGTCGGAAAGTATATAAATACCGTTTTTCTATTGAATTATCACGGGTAGTGTGTATAGTCTAAACAAAAATGATTCTTATTCGAGGTTGGGCATGGCCCCCAAAGTGAAAAAAAATCATATCCAACTGCTCTGTCTGAGTCAGTTAGAGGTTGGCGCGCGTGCCCGTATTATCCATATTAAGGGCAACCGAAACCTTGTCCGCCGCCTGCTGAGCTTGGGGCTTAGAGAGGGTGTCGAGGTAGATATAATCCAGCGTCGCGGTCGCAGTGTAGTGGTCGCGGGTTCCGGTACTCGGGTGGCGATCGGCAGCAGCATCGCCGAGAAATTATTTATGCAGCCCCTCAAAGGCGCTAATGATTTGGCATAATTGAGAGAATAGTATCGTGTTAACCATCGCGCTTGCTGGAAATCCAAACTGCGGAAAAACCGCATTGTTTAATCTGCTCACCGGGGTGCGGCAGACTACCGGCAACTGGCCAGGGGTTACCGTTGACCGTAAAGAGGGCCGTTTTAAGCTGGGCGATGCCGATACCGCGGTGATCGACCTGCCGGGCATCTATTCGCTGGATGCCTCGTCCATCGATGAAGAGATCACCCGTGATTATCTGCTGTCTCACGATGCCCAGCTGATCGTAAATATTCTCGATGCCAGCAATCTGGAGCGTAATCTCTATCTCACCATGCAGATCCTGGAGATGGGTACCCCTATGGTGATTGCACTGAACATGATGGATGTGGCGCGCAAGAGAGGTGTCAAGTTCGACCTCCAAGAGCTCAGCGAACAATTGGGTTGGCCCGTGGTACCGATCGTTGCCGTCACCGGAGAAGGGCTCGATGATTTGAAGCGCCAGATCCAAAGCATTGCAAGTGAGCCACGGACCAGTGACTTTCAGGTGGTGCATGAAGATACCGTTGAGCAGGCGATCACGGACCTGAGATCGACGGTGGAAGGAAAATGCGACCGAACCAACTGCCGCTGGCTGGCCTTGAAATTGTTGGAGGGCGATGCCCATGCCATGTCACTGGCGGGTGATTCCATTCAGCCCGTGGTGCAACACTGGCAGCAGGCGATTCACCAGCGTACCGGAGAGGATGTCGATATCCATATCGCCGACGCTCGCTACAGCCATGCCCATACCATCGCCAGTAGAGTGATCAAACAGCAGGGCAAGATAGGCCGTACCTTGAGCGATCGCATCGACCGGGTGGTGCTCGATCGACTGTTTGGTATTCCTATATTCCTGTTGGTGATGTATCTGATGTTCATGTTTACCATCAATATCGGCGGGGCGTTTATCGACTTATTTGATGGCGTCGCCGGTGCCTTTTTAGTAGACGGTCTGGGTCATTGGATGGAAACCATGGGTCTGCCTCAATGGTCTATCGTATTGCTCGCCGGTGGCATCGGTGGAGGGATGCAGGTAGTGGCCACCTTTATCCCGATTATCACCTGTCTCTATCTCATTCTTTCAATCCTTGAAGATACTGGTTACATGGCGCGAGCGGCCTTCGTCATGGATCGGTTTATGCGTTCCATCGGCTTGCCCGGTAAGGCCTTCGTCCCCATGATCGTCGGTTTCGGGTGTAATGTGCCTGCCGTGATGGCGACCCGGACCTTGGAAAATCCTCGTGAGCGCAAGCTGACCATCTTGATGAACCCGTTTATGTCCTGTGGTGCACGCCTACCGGTCTATGTTCTGTTTGCCGCGGCATTTTTTCCTACCCAGGGACAGAATCTAGTCTTCAGTCTCTATCTGATCGGCATCGGTGTTGCCGTGCTTACCGGCCTGATCATGAAGCGCACCCTATTGGCAGGGGATAGCACCGGTTTTTTGATGGAGCTGCCTCCCTATCACTTACCTACTCCGCGGGGGGTGGCGTTACGCACCTGGGATCGAGTCAAGCTGTTCATCAAGGAGGCGGGTAAGATTATTGTAGTCATGGTACTGGTGCTCAACGTTTTAAACTCCATCGGCACCGACGGGAGTTTTGGCCACCAGGATAGTGAGGGTTCAGTATTAAGCTCCGTTGGCAAGGCCATCACCCCGGTGTTTTCGCCCATGGGTATCCGTGAGGAAAATTGGCCGGCGACGGTGGGCATCTTTACCGGAATGCTGGCCAAGGAAGTTGTCGTCGGCACCCTGGACTCCCTCTACACCCAGGTAGCGGCGGAAGCGAGCGGGATGACAGATACCGATCAGCAGCCTTTCGAGTTGATAGATGCCCTACTGGCGGCGGTAGCGACTGTTCCCGAGAATCTGAGTGGAATCAGTGATCTGATATTGGACCCACTGGGTCTCGATGTTGGCGAGATCTCGGAATTGGAATCGGTGGCACAGGAACAAGAGGTCAGTGTCGGGGTGTTCGGCGCCATGGCTTCACGCTTTGATGGTAAGGTGGGTGCCTTTGCCTATCTGCTTTTCATTCTTCTATATTTCCCCTGTGTGGCGACCGTGGGCGCCATTGCTCGTGAAACCGGTCGTGCCTGGGCGGCATTTGTGGCACTGTGGACAACGGGGGTGGCCTATACGACGGCCAGCCTGTTCTATCAGGCGGCGACATTCAGTCAGCACCCCGGCAGCTCCAGCGCCTGGATCATCAGTCTCACGCTACTGGCCATCACGGTGATCATGGGATTACGCCTGTGGGGTGGCAGGGCCACCCGGCCCGAGATCAGCATGACCAGGGCCGGCGCATGATACTCACAGAGATTAAATATTATCTTATGCGCCATCGTGTTGCCACGCTGCGCGATATCGCAATTCATGTCGATGCCGAACCGCATGCGGTTCGTGGCATGCTTGAACACTGGGTGCGCAAAGGACAGGTAAGCAAGCAGTTGGCGACCGCCTCTTGCGGCAGTAGCTGTAGTAAATGTGATGTCGAGGCTACCGAGATCTATCGTTGGCGGGAAGACTCACAGCAACAGAAGGTGATTCCAATCCGTTCGATCGCTGTGCCACCGCACTGTGATGCCGAGTCAGCAAAGAATGCTTAGGGCTTGTCCGGACAAAGGGAATGATCTCAGATCTGCATGAAATACTGCACTACCAGACCCGTAGCCATCACCCATAAAAACCTTTTCATCCAACCTCGATAGGTTTGCGCATCGACCCTAAGGCGCAGACTCATCCCCACCAGCAGGGTCAATATCCCCAACACGGCCAGTGGTGCGGTGGTGAGTAATACCTCACTGTTCATCGTCCCAATATAGGAAAAAATGATGGTCTGGTTCACCTTCGCAGTAAGGAAGCACATATTAAATACCTGCACCATGACGGTGGGTGTGGCATCCAGTTCCAAGAATAAGATGAACAAGATTGGGACCATGACATTGACCGTGCCTGCCAGAAATCCGGCCACCAGTCCAAATATCATCAAGGCCATACGGGGATGGGCGACGAGCAGTCCTTGCAGCCAGTGGGTTTTTAGATGTCTGCGGTTTAGATAGAGCAGAATCACACTGGCCAGTAATAGCTTAAAGGGCGCCGGGTCGATAATGATTAGTGCCTTGGTGCCGGCAATACTGCCGATGCCCACAAAAACTGCCAGTGGCCAATATTTGCCCAGACTGTCCCGCCAGCGGCCGCCCTTGTAGATGCTGATAATATTGACCGCCATGGTGGGTAAAATAGTAATGATTATCGCGCTGCGCACATCGGTCAATAGCGCCAGCAGAGGGGTGGCCGTCATGGGGAAGCCCACTCCCAGGGTACCGTGCACGAGCCCAGCAAAAAGGAATATAACGGCCAGTAGAATCAGGGTTATCGGGGATAGATCATCAATTCCAGGCATGAAGTGCGCCCCTATATCCTTTTATTAGTTTGATAACATAAGACAAGAAGCCGTTGGAAGGTATCTTCAAAGGCTTCTCTGGTGTAGAGTATATCCGGCTCGAGGTAATCCGAGTATGGGGCATTTCGCAGACCACCCGAAGGGAATTCTTGGAATGCGTACGACACAGTTACCCAACTCTGGCGCCGGATGATCGTTCGTATTCAAGGCGCGACGCCAGGCGCATAGCCCAGCTATGTCACTGTTGCCGCAATGTCGAAGACGGGCGATAAGGCAAGCCAGGTGGGGAAGTGTGTCGGTAGCATTCCTTGCTATCAGATCGTCTCGCCCACCAGAGAGAAACCCGGGATGGTGAAGTTAACCGAATTTTTCCCCTATGTTGTCCAATGTATTTTGCTCACCAATCGGATCGCCCTCTCCACGGACCTTTGCTGGTTTGATGGAATTGTATGAGGCAAACTACATTCAGTTCAGGCGGTTATGCCCAGGATTGGAACATATCTCCCGGACCAGCTGCTCCAGGGTCGAAGGGGTGCTGGATTTGCATCTGCGTCTGATCGAGCGGTGTAAATATACAACTACCCTATGTTTAACCTATCATTTCCAGGACGGTCTGGAACACATCAAACCCGAGCCGAATCTGAAGGTTCGAATTTATCACGATGCACGCCAAGCCGAGGTATTGAATCGCTTTGTTAGGCGATCGGGAATAGAAGTGAATACCCGTGACCTGTCCCGACGCAAATCAGAGCTGAGTGTGCGTTGGTCTCTGAATAGATTTCTCTATAAGTGGCTTGGGTATTGCTGTCATCAAGGGCATCGCCTTGCTCAACAACAGGTCGAGACTCAATGGCCGCACGCCGGCAAGGATAAGCCGTTAACGCTAAGGAATGAGCTCGGGGGATAGCTATCGTGAAAGGGTAAGGCCATTTATAAATCTTGACTGAATCACTCAAGTAACGTATAAGTTCCTCTTAATACCCGAGTATTTCACTATGGAATTCCTTTGAAACAAAATCTAAAGGTTCAAGATTATGAGGCTATCAACCAAAGGGCGTTATGCCGTCACTGCCATGCTAGATCTGGCGGTACATGAAAAGCTAGATCCAGTCACATTAGCTGATATCTCTGTATGTCAGGGGATTTCACTCTCCTATCTTGAGCAATTGTTTGCGAAGCTGCGTAAAAACGGGCTCGTAGAGGGGGTGCGTGGGCCAGGGGGTGGATACCGTCTGTCGCGTCCTTCCGATCAAATAACCGTTGCCCAGATCATCATCGCTGTCGATGAAAAGGTGGATGCCAAACGATGTGGCGGAAAAGAGGATTGCCAGCAAGGTGAACGCTGTTTGACCCACGAATTATGGGACGAACTGAGTTGCCGTCTCTATGAATTTCTCGATGGCATTACTCTGTCACAATTCGCCAACCGGCCTGAGGTTCAGGAGGTCGCGCGCCGCCAAGACAAGAATCACCGCCGCGGGCACATAGTCTTCAAACGTACGGCAGCTTGAAACGCGATAAATACTCGGTGTATGGCCCTCGGTTCCACCGAGATACTGGTGGATATCAAAGGAGTACGACGCTGCTACCGCGAGGGCGATCGAACCCGTGAGGTCTTCGAGAATTTAGATCTACAAGTGGCCAAGGGGGAATGTCTCGCCCTTATCGGCCGCAGCGGTTCAGGGAAATCGACGCTGCTCAATCTTATCAGTGGTATTGATCGGCCCACCGCGGGTGAGGTCCACATCAATGGCGTGAATCTGACCGCGCTAAGCGAAACGGAACTGACCCTGTTTCGACGCCGCCACATCGGTTTCGTATATCAATTCTTTAATCTCATCCCTACACTAAGCATAGAAGAAAACCTGCTGTTGCCTCTGGAACTGAACCAATGCCCCGCCGGGGAGGCCGGTTTACGGGTCGCAAGTCTGCTCGAAGAGATTGCCTTAGTCGATCGGCGCACCGCCTTTCCAGACCAGCTTTCCGGCGGCGAGCAGCAGCGGGTTGCTATCGCCCGTGCCTTGGCCCACGATCCGCTGCTGGTCCTGGCGGACGAGCCTACCGGAAATCTAGATGACGAAACCGGTCGCTCGGTGCTGAATCTCATGCAACGTCTATTGCTCAGTGCGGGTAAGACCCTAATCGTGGTAACGCACTCCAAGCAGGTCAGCCAACTGGCCGATCGAGTTTTGACCCTCGGTGATGGTCGTTTGGAACCACGGGTATGGCCCTGATGAAGCCGCTGCTGTGGCGTGCCAGTCTGCGGTACCTGTGGCGCCATCCTTGGCAGATGGTGTTCACCCTGGTCGGTGTTACCTTGGGTGTGGCCGTGGTGGTCTCGGTGGATCTGGCCAATGAAAGTGCCAACCGCGCCTTCCGCTTGTCCATGGATGAGGTCTCGGGCCGGGCTACCCATCAGATCATAGGAGGACCCACGGGGCTTGATGAGCAAGTCTATACCGATCTGCGTGTTGAGCTCGGTATGCGCGAGACAGCACCGATCATCGAGGCCTTTGCCGTAGTCGGTGATGAGACCCTGCGTTTGTTGGGTGTGGATCCCCTGGCTGAGGACCTGTTCCGCGGCTACCTTGGTGGACGATCTAAAGGGGGCGCAGCACGCCTGCTGAGCGAACCCAACACGGTAATGATGACCGAACGCACGGTCCAGCGTTTGGGTTTGCGTATTGATCAACCCTTTCCAATAAACCTCTCCGGGCGTTCGTTCGAGGTCGTTCTCATCGGCTATATAGCAGTTCACGGACGCCCTGCAATGGTTTTGGACGGGCTGGTCATCGGTGATATCGCTACGGTGCAGGAACTCACCGGGACAGTTGGCAGGCTGAGTTGGATCGATCTCATTCTGCCACCGGATCGGGTGTCGGAACTGAGCCGGCGGATCAGGCGTTTTCTGCCCGCACAGGCCAGTCTGATCCCCGCGACGTCTCGTACCGACGCCATGCTCGAGATGGTCAGGGCATTTCAGACCAATCTCTCGGCCATGAGTTTATTGGCATTGCTCGTGGGATTGTTTTTGATATACAACACCATGACCTTCACGGTGCTGCAGCGTCGCAGCCTGATCGGTACCTTGCGGGTGCTCGGCGTCACCCGTCGCGAGATCTTTAGCATGGTATTGTGGGAGGCGGGGATCATCGGTTTGACGGGGGCCGTCATCGGGATGTTCGCCGGGCTGTGGTTGGCGCACGGTCTGATCCACCTGGTGACTCGCACTATCAATGAGCTCTATTTCGTAACCACGGTCTCCCAAGTTCACGCGTTGCCGGGTTCGCTACTGAAGGGGCTTGCCTTGGGTTGTGGTGCGGCCTTGTTGGCTGCCCTCATTCCGGCACTGGAGGCGACTCGTACCGCACCACAGGCGGCTCTCAGACGTTCGGTGCTTGAGGGTCGGGCCCATCGACTCGTCCCGCGGCTGGCATGGTTGGGGCTGGGGCTCTGTTTGCTGTCTGTTCTCATGTTGTGGGTCCCCAGCCGGCAGCTGGTGGTGGGTTTCGTGATACTCTTCATGATGATCCTGGGGATGACCCTGATCGTCCCGCTATTGGTCTCGGCAATGGCCAGGTTGATCTCCCCGCTGATGGGCAGCTTGTTTGGAGTTCAGGGCCGACTTGCAATACGCGGCGTAGACCGTGCCTTGAGCCGTACGGGGGTGGCCATTGCCGCCCTTATGCTGGCGGTATCCACCACCGTGGGTGTCGGGGTCATGGTCCAGAGCTTTCGTGACGCGGTGCAGATGTGGCTGGAAACCACCCTCAGGGCCGATATCTATATCTCCAGTCCAGGCTTCAAGGCTAACCGCACCCCGAGTCGCCTGGATCCAGAAATTCTCGAGCGGATCAGAGATCTACCAGGTATTGAACAGGTGACTACAGGTCGCACCGTGACCCTGGAGTCCGAGGGTGAACTCATACGGGTGTTCGCTCTCGGCATGTCGCCGGAATATCGGCCTCATTATCGGTTGAAGGAAGGTGAGCCTGCGCGCGTATGGAAGGCCTTTAAAGAGAATGGGGCCGTGGTGATCTCGGAATCCCTGGCCTTTCACCGGGAGATCGAGATTGGTGAGCACATCGCGCTGCGTACGGACCAGGGAGTACACCGTTTTCCGGTGGCAGGGATCTATTACAATTATAGTACCGGTCCGGGCCTGGTACTCATGAACCGGGAGGTCTACGATCGGTCGTGGAAGGACCGGGACATCGATGCGCTGGGTGTCTATCTTGAACCCGCAGTGTCCAGCACCGAGGTCATGAAGGAGATCCGCGAGCGTATCGATTCAAAACGCGAACACCGGATACGTTCTAACCGCGAGATCCGAGAGGCGAGCATGCAGATCTTTGATCGCACCTTTACCATTACCCAGGTGCTGCGCCTGCTGGTGATGCTGGTGGCCTTGGTGGGCATTCTCAGTGTATTGATGGCATTGCAACTTGAACGTGCGCGAGAATTTGCGGTGTTGCGAGCCAGCGGTTTCACCCCCTTGCAGATCTGGAAATTAGTGATCATGCAGACGGGGTTCATGGGTGTTGCCGCGGGGATATTATCTTTGCCCGTGGGCGTGGTGTTGGCGCAATTGTTGATCCACGTTATTAATCAGCGGGCCTTCGGTTGGAGCATGTCGCTACAGGTCGATCTACGGGTGCTCATGGAGGCACTGGCGCTGGCAGTCGTTGCCGCCCTGCTCGCCGGTTTGTATCCGGCCTGGAGAATGACCCGTACGGCCCCGGCCGAGGCGCTTCGTCAGGAGTAATCGTGTCTTGGTTTATCGGGATATTATCTATCTCTATGGGGTTCATTGTATTCCTCGGTGAGCCCAAGTCCTCCGAGTTGAGTCTTGGAACTAAGGCGCTGGAAATCAAGACACTGTTGAGTAATGAGCAAATCGCCGGTTTTGCTCGTGCGCAGCGGCCCCGTGAGTTTCGCTTTCCCGAAGACCACGGTCCGCATCCGGATTTTCGCTCGGAGTGGTGGTACCTTACGGGCAATTTGGAAAGCTCGAAAGGACGGCGTTTCGGATACGAACTCACTTTTTTCCGCTTTGCCTTACACCCCGGCAGCAATGAACGCAATTCGCGCTGGGCGGCGAACCACATCTACATGGCCCATTTCGCGCTCACCGATGCCGTCGAGGGCCGTTTCTATTATTTCGAGCGCCTGGCACGAAATGCCATGGGGCTAGCGGGTGCGCAGGCGCATCCATTCCGGGTATGGCTGGAGGATTGGTCGATACGGCAACTCAAGGATCATCCCGGGGATTGGAAGCTTGAGGCCCAGGAACACGACATGGGCCTCAAGCTGGAACTCAGGCCCATGAAGGAACCCGTGCTCCAGGGGGATCGGGGCCTGAGTCGAAAAAGCGCCAAGCCAGGTAATGCCTCTTATTATTACTCGGTAACACGAATCGATACCCGCGGCAGGGTGCGTCTTGGCAGTGAGGAATTTCAGGTTACCGGGCAGAGCTGGATGGACCGTGAATGGAGTACCAGTGCCCTTGATCCAGGCCAGGCCGGCTGGGATTGGTTTGCCTTGCAGCTCGACGATGGTGCGGATCTCATGTTCTATCAATTGCGCCGCAAAGACGGCAGCCGCGATCCCTTCAGTGCCGGAAGTCTCATCGATTCCCAGGGGCACGCCACACCCCTCGATGCGGCCGATGTCAGAATAGAGGTTCTAGACCGCTGGGACAGCCCCAAAGGAGGACAATATCCCTCCCGTTGGCATCTCGTCGTACCTAGCGCTCAGCTCGATCTGACCCTGGTACCGGTAATCGAAGATCAGGAGTTGGCGCTATCGGTGCGTTACTGGGAGGGTGCGGTAGATGTCAGCGGTTCACATGCTGGGCAACAGATTAACGGCAGGGGTTATGTGGAACTGACGGGTTACGGATCAGGAGATCGAAAATAAGAATTCTACCGAAATAATTGGCTTTTGAATTGAATTTTTCTTCGCTACAATGCGCGCCATATCATATATCCTGCTGACAACTGTCCGCAGGTCCTACCTAAACTCATAAATAAAAAAGTTTCTGTAACAGACTCAGGAGTAAATGTTATGTCAAAAGAATCCGCCAAGGCCTCTTTCGATCTGGAAGCATTCAGCGATGATGAACTTGAGACGCTGATAGAACAAGCAAAAATAATTCTCGAGATCCGCCAGGAGACCCAGCGTAAGGAAGCCATAGAAGAGATCCAGCGCTTGGCAACAACGCATGGTCTCAACGTAGATATTAAACAACGAGGTTCCAGGAGAAGAAAGGCCAGCAAGGCTACCGATCCCAGGGCTCCAAAATACCGTAACCCGGAAAATCCACAACAAACCTGGGTCGGTATTGGGCCCCGGCCCAAGTGGTTCAAGGATCAGCTGGCGGCGGGTAGAGATATGAAGGAGTTGGCAATAGCTGGAGAGTAATGATAGGCGGGATGACTTAACGTTAAACCGTCTTTCCATTTGCCTCTGTCGGGTTAAGGCAGGAGAATGCCAGGAGCGCGGCCAAACAGGTAGTGTTACGATGGTTACGCAAGGGCTTAATGCGATCCTTCTGAGTAGGTATAGAGAATATAGGAGTTCATGAGATAGACGAGGATTAAAAAGATACTGGGCCACCCCACCGTTTTGAATACCCGGCTTTCGCGCTTATAGAGCAGGCCGACGATGACCGCCCCGGTCATCATCATGGCTGAGAAGGCCGAGATCCCATGGCTGGTGGAGACAGCAGACAGCAGGGGACCTTGTACATAGATGATATCGTCGATGGCGAGTATGAGCATATTGAATAGATTGCTGCCCAGCAGATTACCTACCGCCATGTTGAGGGCGCCGAGGTGCAATGCGGTGACCGTGACCACCATCTCCGGCAGGGAGGTGACAAAGGCAACGAATAGGGTGCCAACAAAACTCTGTTGCCAGCCCGTCTGTTGGGCTAGGGCCTCGGCCACATAGGGTAACCACACGCCGGTCACCACGACCACCAAGGCGGCGGCCATATAGCGAAATACTGCCTGGCGTAGCGCAAGATGCGGATATTGGTCCGGTGCTTGATTCACGGAGGCATGGATATGGCGGGTCTCGCAACGGAACACGGTGCGTACGGCGACAATATAGAGCACGATGATCAGCGGGCTGTACAGCCCGATGTGACCTAGTGAGAGGTTCGAGTGACTGGTGGCCAGAAGAATGCTTATCCCTGGGATGCCAATCAGCAGGATGCTGAATCCGGCAGAGAGGATATGTCCTCGGCTGGCCCGGATGTAGATGGATTCGTCCCGCTTGAGTAGATCCAGCAGGACGATGATGAGCAGATTGAACACGCAGCTACCGAACACGTCTCCTACGGCGATCTCCGGTACATCCACGATCCCGACGGAACTGATGCCGGTGGCCAGCTCCGGGAGCGAGGTGACCGTGGCCAGCATGATCAGACCGATCCAGGTGCCACTGAGTCCGGTCTTATTGGCGATGACGTTTCCATATACGGATAGCTTTACACCGGCATAGCCGATGGTGGTCACGCACAAGGCAAATTGCAGCCAGACGATCATCGTGCCGTAATGGACGGTGGGATGGGCGACGAAGCGGTGGGTACTAGCCCGTATTTCTCACCAGGATGACGAGCCCACGCTTGCTCTTTGAATCCACAGGGAATTTTATTCGGTCGGAAATACACACTGGTATTCCTCTCTCTCATAAAATCCCCTGCGAATCCAAATAGCTGCGCGACCATCTCGCCCCCCGGTGAGAAATGCGGGCTAGGGAGAAAACATTTATGGTGGTCATTGCAGCCCTTTTGATTAAGGGGAGCATAGGTGAAGGTATCGGTGCAGGTAAACGGTTGTTGGGCATCGCTCACGCGGTACCGGGAAGATAGGGAGAATGAGGTCTGTCTCCCTGAAGGGACAGCCAATCGAGCACGAAATCAAAAATCTGGGTGGCGTCGTTTAGATCCAGGATCGGCAGTGTGGTTTCAATGTGGATCGGATCGTCGGTAGCGATGGCGATGATATGGGGATCATTGGGGAACAGCAGCGGATGGCCGAGCGATGGTCTATGAATCTCAATTTTGGGAAAAAGCTCCTGTTTAAATCCTTCCACCAAGAGCAGATCGAGGTCATGTTGGGGGAGATGGCCAAGCAAACTGTCCAAATGCGGTTCATGCTGTCCAGGGGTTTCCATCATCAATGCCCAGCGATGACGAGAGGCAATGAGCATCCTTGATGCCCCGGCGGCTCGCAGTTCAAAGCTGTCCTTGCCTTTCCTATCGATCTCGAGGCTGTGATGGGCATGCTTGACCATGGCGATTCGCAACCCTTTATCTCTGAGCATGGGTAGCAACTTGAGCAGCAGCGTGGTCTTGCCCGTGCCGCTGAACGCGGCGATCCCCAGGATGGGAGTTCTGGCATTTTTTAGCATGATGGTTTTGATTGAATCTTTTTCTCTATACTCAACAGGTCTTCACGGCTATTGATATTAAGAAAACTGTCTGCAGCACTGGATAGATCGGCCAACGCCGTTTTATGGCGCAGGTACCAGCGATCGATCTTGCGTCCGCCATTATTTAGAAAGTCCTGTAAATCCGTTAACAAATCACGGGGTAGCAGGGCAAAGACCGGTTGCATCCGCTGTCCGTCGCTGGCGACGCTAAGTCGGGCTTGCTGGCGTTTGAGTGCAGTATATAGACGCTGTGCAAGGTGTTCGGCAACGAAGGGCGAATCGCAGGGTACCGTCAGTATGTAGGGGGTTTGCGCGCTTTGCATGGCGCTTGCCATGCCCGCTAAGGGACCGGCAAATCCGTCGACAATATCCTCGATCACCGGACAGTTTCCTAGTTGCCGATAGCGTTCCAGATTACGGTTGGCGTTGATCATGAGGCTAGCGACCTGTGGGGCGAATCCCTCGATAACGAATTCGATCATCGGACGGCCGTTCAGGCGTATAAGCCCTTTATCCTCTCCGCCCATGCGCCTGGCACGTCCTCCCGCCAGAATCACACCCGTGATGTCTTGTTTAGGGTAATTGGATATCACAAAAACTCATCCTGGTAGACATGATCTATTATTACCTAGACCCGTATTCTGATCGGTCCCAGTCGAATGCACCGTTCATACGGAAATTCATGCGTGAAATCAAATAGGTATTTTATTATTGCGGAAATTTCAAGAAATTTCTGTTTAGAATTTTATCGATTACCACCAGTTTTGTTAAACTATTTTTTGCTTTTTTATTGACTGAGGGGAGGGAACGATTTTATGACGGATACTCCAAGCCGGACTCTGCCGGTCGGTACACGAATCGGTGTATACGAGATCAGAAGGGTTTTGGGCGTGGGCCAGGTTGGCATTTCCTATAAGGTATGGAACAAGCATCTAAATTCCAGCATGGTGCTCAAGGAATATTATCCACCCAAGCTGGTCTCTAGGGCCGCGGATGGTTGCACCGTAATACCGAAACCCGCAGCAGATAAGACGTTGCTGCAGTCTGGCCTGGAAAGTTTTCTGACGGAGGCCGAACACCTGATAGGTCTAGAACATCCTAATTTGGTGCGGGTCCAGAATATGCTGCAACTCTACGGGACCGCGTACCAGCTCATGGAATATGAGAATGGCGTGGCCTTGTCCGATCTGATCGCACGACCGGAAACATCGTTGGATGAGGACCAGTTGAAGGTAATTCTGATGCCGATTCTGGAGGCCTTGCAGGAGGTGCACGGCGCGGGTTTTTTTCACGGCGATATCCATCCCGGTAATATTTTACTCAGGGCGGACGGAAACCCCATATTGCTGGAATTCGCCGCCACCCGTCTGGCCATGGCTGCAAGCAGTGTGCAGCGTTCATGGGTCGTCACCGAGGGTTATGCCCCTGCGGAACAATATGATCCCGAACGCCCCATGGGGCCATGGACTGATCTGTATGCCATGGCTGCGACGATGTCCCGCTGTATTACGGGCGAGGTCCCCGTTTCCGGACCAGAACGTCTTGCCGCGCTGGCTAACGGCGTCGCGGATCCTCAAAGATCCCTACCAACGAGGGCCGTTGCGGGTTACAGCGAGGGATTCCTCGATTGTATCGACGCCATGTTGAATCCGATTGCCGAAAAGCGCCCACCATCGGCCGCCGCCATACTGGCGTTGTTGGCCGATGGGGAACAAGCACAGGCCAATAAAGATCTGAAAGCCGCGCCAAAAGGTTCAACTGGCGCAAAGGACATCGATTCAATCGAGCCCCCGAATCGTATCTCTGTCCCCGCGATGGCTGGGGTCGGGATGGGGGTTGTCGCACTGGTCACGGCCGGTCTCTTTGTCGCCCAAATAGAAACTGCAGACGTTGATCGGAAATCTGAAATCCCCGCTGAAACGAGCATCGTATCCGCAGAGGCTTTCGCGGATGATCCAGTGGTCTTGATCGATACCCGGGATGTGCAAGTTGCTGACGAGGTCGTAACCGATGTCTCCCCGGAAACCGTGGTTGAGACCGAACTAGAGTGGCCTACTGAAATCTTGCAGCCCGAGTCATCGCTTGTATTGTTGAGTACTTCGTCCCAGGATGGGGAGGACGCACCTTCATTGCAAACCGCTGTTTCAGCATCCAGTCTGCAACAGGAAGTGGAAGTGATATCCGAGACACAGCCTCTCGTTCGAATTGACGTCACTGAGGATGCCCTAGTCTCGGTAGAACAGAACGCCCCAGATATCCCCTCGGTTATGGCGGACGAAACCTCTAAGGCCGTCACGGGCGTGGTCTCCGCGCAGCAGGATACCCAGCAACAAGAGGGTGTGCACGATTTTGTCACCGGGCGAATGGCTTTGGCCGAGCAGGACCTGCTGGCCTTGCGACTGACCACCCCGCAGGGGAACAATGCCTTGGAGCATTATCGGGACGTGCTCGCTTTACTGCCCGAGCACAGCGGGGCCATGGCGGGACTGCAGCGCATCGTGGATATGTACACCCGGATGATCGATACTGCCTTGCAGGAGAACCAATTGGTGATAGCCCAGTTGTATCTGACCAGGGCGCAGGAGGTTATTCCCGGAGCACCGAGTCTGCTGCAGGCCAAGCAGGATTTGAGATCAGTTGATGTTGAGGCGACTCATGAGTAACAACGGATTTGGCCCACTGCTGTAGATCCATTTTTGCAGGCGGCTTCTCATGAACCTGCAATCGTTTTAGAACAGCTTCTTAGAGACCCGCAGTGGCGGTATGGCATCGAAAATCACATTTTCCCTGCCGTTGTACACCAGGAAATGTCTTCCCTTGGCGCGTGCGATCATGGTCACGCCTAAGTCCTGGGCAAGTTCTAGTCCCATATGGGTGATCCCGGAGCGTGACAGCAGCACCGGAATCCCCATGGTTGCCGCCTTCATCACGATTTCCGAGGTCAAACGGCCAGTAGTATAAAAGATCTTGTCCTCGCCAGGGATGGCTTCTAGCCACATATATCCGGAAATCGCATCAGCCGCGTTATGGCGTCCTACATCTTCTACAAAGGTCACGATGCGGGTCCCGTGGCACAGTGCACATCCGTGAACGGCGCCGGCTCGTTTGTAGATTTCGTTGTGGGTGGAGATCTCGCGTAATAGACCATAGATGAGCGATTGGTGGATGTCGACTTGGGGCATCCTCTGATCGTAGAGTTTGTCCAGAGTGCAGCTGAATATGGTTCCCTGTCCACAGCCGGTGGTCACCGTACGTCTGGACAGTTTCTGTTCCCAATCCTCGATCCCCTGACCGTGTCGGGTTTCGATCCACACGGTCTCTTTAGGCCACTGGACATCGACGGATTTGATCTCTTTGATATTTTCTAACAGACGCTGATTGCGCAGATACCCCAGGGCCAGCTCCTCCGGATGGGTGCCAAGGGTCATCAGAGTGATCAGTTCACGACCGTCGATCTTCAGGGTCAGCGGGGATTCCCCGGCAATGTGGACCTCCCGAGGCGCACCGAACTCATCTACGGCGACCACCGGGTGGGTAGGGGACAGTCCCGCACTGCTCATCTTGGGTCGATAGGGGGTGTCTTGGGTCATGGCAAGATTGAATCGGACGATTATCAGCGATCCTAGTCTATAGTAGAATATATGCAATTGTATTATAGTTCAGCAATCTATTAGACATTCTAATTCACGATTGACCTATTCTTCGACAGGTTCCTATTGCCGTGGGATTTAATCGAATATGGATAAGCGCAAGACCAATAGACGTCTCGATGAGCCCTTGCAGGGCCCCGCTGAAGAGGGTGTTCTAAGTCGCTGGTCAAGGCTGAAATCGCAAGCCGGAAGAACAGCTGAGGTGCCCATTCCACAGGGGACGGATACGGACAGAACGGTACCGAATAATTTCAAGGAACCCGTCTCCGGTGAGCACAAGACCGATGCCGATATGCCACCGATCGACACCTTGGGCGAGCACAGTGACTATAGCGGGTTCTTTTCCCCCAAGGTGAGCGAGGAGTTGCGGCGCCTCGCCTTGCGTAAGTTGTTCCACACAGCCAAGTTCAATATCACGGATGGTCTGGATGACTATGATGATGATTATCGCAGCTTCGAGGTGCTCGGTGAGCTGATCACCTCGGACATGCATTATCATAGGGAGCGTATCGCCGAGCAGGTCGAGGAAAATGCGAAACAAGAACAACTTAGTGAGGAACCAGTGGTAGAACAAGACCTTGAATCGCCAGCTGCTGAGTCTTCGCAAGCTGAGCAGCAGGGTGTGGATACTCACACCACCGACTCCCCAAACGCAGTGCAAGACGGTGATTCGGATCAGTCAAAATAACAGGAGGGCAACCGAGTTGAGCTACGATCTCTCACAGAGCACTCCGGACGGGCGTGCCCGGGTCGAAGCGTTGCGCCGACTCAACCAAATCAAGCCGGAACCCACCTCCTTGGTGGCCTATCTCTCCAGAGGTGAGTTGTTGATCATCGGTCCCGAGGATAGGGGACTCGATGCCGCACAAAGACTCGCTGGTCAGCTGCAGTGTACCGTGGTTGTCCCTGCTGATGCAGCCGCGGTTTCCCTGACTTCGAATATCGATACCGGGTCGATGCCGGAGGGTCAGGTCATGGTGCGGCGATCCCTTTCCGGGCTGTCAGGTCACCTGGGAAATTTCCAGGCCACCGTGGATACTCCACAGGGCGAATGCAATCTGGCTGAGCTTATCGCTCGGCGTAGAAAGGAGTTCGACCTGGTGCTGGATCTCCAGACGCCGCCTATGATTCGTCATGAACTCACAGCTCCCGGTTATTATGCCCCCGGCGATGATTCTCACCGCTTGGAACAGGCGCTAGACGAGTTGCCAGGGATGGTTGGGGAGTTCGAAAAACCAACCTATTATCAGTACGATCCGTCGATCTGCGCCCATGGACGCAGCGGTCTGACGGCATGCACGCGTTGTCTGGATGCCTGTCCCACGGGTGCTATCAGTTCTATGGGCGATGGCATCACCGTAGATTCGCATCTCTGCCAGGGGGCGGGCAGCTGCGCCACGGCTTGCCCCAGCGGGGCGATCCGTTACCGCTATCCAGGGCTCAAGGATACCTTGGAACGGTTACGAGGCGCCTTGAAAAGCTACCGACAAAGCGGTGGCCACCGGGCCTTGCTGCTGTTTCATGATGCGGAACAAGGCCGGGCGCTGGTGCATCGGTTGGCCGCCTTCCTGCCCGAGAACTGTATACCCATCGAGGTGGAGGATATTGGCAGCATAGGTCTGGATACCTGGCTCTCGGCATTGGTCTACGGGGCTGCGGGACTGATAGTATTGAGCATGCCGGGTCGGCCCAACTCGGTACTCAGCGAGATAAAAGTCCAACTCGAGCTGGCGGACGCCTTACTGAGTAACATGGGTTACTCCAACCAGGCCTTGGGTCTGCATAAGCATCGCGACGACGAGCATACCCTTGCAGCCATCGCGCAGGCGATAACACCGATCTGTCTGGAGAGACCTGCCGAGTATGCCGGCATGAAGGATAAACGCACCGTGATTCGGTTTGCCCTGGATCATCTCCATGCCCAGGCCCCTGCACCCCGTCCGCTGACCCTGCTGCCTGCCGGTGCACCGTTTGGTGAGGTTTGGCTGGCCGCAGAGCGCTGTACCCTGTGCATGGCCTGTGTCTCCCAGTGTCCGTCGGGGGCCTTGTTGGCGGGTTCTGATAAACCTCAACTGAGATTTATCGAGCAGAACTGTGTGCAGTGTGGGCTCTGCGCCCGAAGTTGTCCGGAGGATGCGATTGGCCCCTCACCTCGCTATTTGCACGATGCTGAACAACGCCGAGCGATTCGGATCTTGAAGGAAGAGGAACCCTTCTACTGCATTGACTGTGGCAAGCCCTTCGCTACCAAAGGGGTCATGGAGCGTATGACTAAGATGTTGCGACATCATCGCATGTTTCAGGGCGAGGCGCTTAGGCGCATTAAAATGTGTGAGGATTGTCGAGTTAAAAGCATGTTTAAAGACGAGCAGGTAATCGATGTCATTGGTGATAAAAAAAGTTGATTGGAGTAGTGTTTTCCAAGTGAATTGTCAATACCTGCTATAATTAGTATTATTAATTAAAGATTAAACCACGTCCTTGGGACGTGGAGTTGGTCGAAAGGCTCTAGCCTTAAGACAACTGAAGTACGCTTATGCATCCTAATTATGCTG
>JBDLIZ010000027.1:0-19665 GCA_039714615.1 Pseudomonadota bacterium
GAGGAAGAAATTCCTTACGTCCTCGTTTGTTGCTTACTCTAAATTAAGAATATTCCGGGTGGAGTTTAATATCTACATCTTGCGTTATCAGTGCTTATCTTAAAAAAGAATTATGTCCCTAAATATCTTATAGGAGCAAGTCACTGTAGGGATCTATATTCCAAGTTGGGGGTTGATCCATTATTAGCTAGTCATTATACTGGCTGAGCTGGTGTTGGGGCTATTAACACCATACATAAAAATAACACTATAAGAATAATACCGGGCTGGTTTGAATCTTGTCTGCAATAACTAAACAACTCCCGTTTTCAGCTGCTTCCATGCGCAATAACCTGATCGTGATTCAGGCGATCCTCGTTGCTATATGCGTGTTCGGGGTCTGGATCTACGATGATTTTTCCTCTGCATTGGCGGCGATTTACGGTGGTGCGGTGGCCTTAGCTAACGCATGGTTGCTTGCTCGCCGAATTGACCAAGCAAGCGAACTGGTCAAAACCGATCCTAATAAAGGGATGTACAGTCTGTATATCGGCGCCATCCAGCGATTCGTCTTGGTCTTGGTCGGCTTAGGTGTGGGTATGGGGGTGTTTCATTTGCATCCCATGCCCATGATGGTGACCTTTGGTGTTGCGCAACTGGCCTATGCCATTGCGGCAGGTAGGCAAGCTTCACATTGAGTAAAATTCAAGAAAAAAACTAAACAGTGATGATAACGATTAATCAGGGGGCGTAGCGTGAGCGAAGCAGGTCAGACTCCAGTCGAATATATCCAGCACCATCTTACCAACTGGTGTTTGGGTTGTGACCCCGAGACGGGCGTGCCTGCCGATGTGATCGATTTCTCGGTGGTATTCGTAGATACCTTGCTGTTTTCCTGGTTAACCGGGGGGGTTTTTGTGTTTCTTGCCTGGAAGGTGGGTCGCAACCTCAGCATCGATAAGCCCTCAGGCCTGCAGAACTTTCTAGAGAGCATCGTGGAATTCGTCAATCAGCAGATTAAGGACGTGTTTCCTGGAACAAATCCTATCGTCGGCCCTTTGGCATTGACCATATTCGCCTGGGTTTTTATGATGAACCTTATGGATATCGTTCCAGTAGATCTTCTACCTTGGATCGCGCAGCTGATTGGCCAACACGTGTTCGGGCTTGATCCACACCATGTCTATCTGAAAGTTGTCTCAACGGCCAATTTAGATACTACCTTCGGCCTTGCGATCAGTGTGTTCGTGCTGATTATCTATTACAACATTCGTATTAAAGGGGCTGTGGGATATGCCAAGATGTTCATGTTTCATCCTTTTGGTAAATACCTCATTCCTGTAAATATCGCAATGACGGCCATCGAAGAGATCGCCAAACCCGTTAGCCTGGCAATGCGTTTGTTCGGAAACCTGTTTGCTGCCGAACTGTTGTTCGTGCTCATCGCCTTGCTATCCTTTTCTTGGTATGTGTTACCTGCACAGGTGGCATTGGGCAGTTTATGGGCGATCTACCATATCCTGGTAATTCCACTACAAGCCTTTATATTTATGTTGTTAACCATTGTGTATCTGAGCTTGGCACATCAGACTGATCATTAATTCCAAACCAGAAGGAGTATAAAACATATGAGTCCTGCCGAAGTCGTCTCAATCTATTCGTCAACCGCGGTTGCTGTAGGGATTATCCTTGCTGCTGCGGGTTTAGGTTCTGCGTTGGGCTGGGGATTGATTGCCCAGAAGTTTATCGAAGGCATTACCCGCCAGCCCGAAATGCGTCCTCAACTCATGGGGCAATTCCTGTTTACTGGTGGCTTAATGGAGGCCTTCCCAATGATTATCCTGGGTCTGTCCATGTGGTTTATTTTTGCTAATCCATTTATGGGCGCAGCTCAGGCTGCAGCAGGGGGCTAACGCTCATAGTGATAGGCAGGATGTAAGTTTGGGAGACTTGAATGAACTTAACGGCAACATTGATAGGGCAAATACTCACATTTGCAGTATTTGTCTGGGTTATAAAGGCATTCTTGTGGGAACCCATAATGAATATGATGGAGGAACGCAAGAAACGCATCTCTGAGGGTCTAGCGGCCGCTGAACGAGGGCAGCACGAGCAAGAACTCGCTGAACAGCGCGCCAAAGATCGGCTTCATAAGGCCAGGCAAGAGGCGGCCGAAATCGTTAATCAGGCACAAAAGCGCGGCACTGAGATCGTTGAGGAGTCCAAGCTGACTGCCAGGAGTGAGGGAGAGCGTATTAAATTGCTTGCTCAAGAAGAAATCGAACAAGAAGTTAACCGGGCAAAAGAAAAGCTGCGCCATCAAGTGGGTGCCATTGCGGTGATTGGAGCCGAGCGGGTTCTCGCAAAAGAGATCGATGCCAAGGCTCACAGCGCGGCATTGGAAGAACTTGCCGCACAAATCTAGGCGATTGCTATGTCAGAATTAATTACTGCTGCACGTCCTTATGCGCGGGCCGTCTTCGAGCTGGCGCGGGAGCAAAACCGATATGCCGATTGGTCCGAAATGCTGAAGTTTATGGCGGCCGTGGCCCAAGATCCCAGCATGCGGGCGGCACTGGAGAGTCCTGTGCTGGCCAGCGCGCAAAGCGCCGAGTTATTCATCTCGGTATGTACGGATAATATCGATGAATCAGGTCGAAATTTTATAAAATTGCTCGCCGAAAACCGGCGGCTCGTCCTGTTGCCCGATATCGCTGCCCAATATGAACAATATCGTGCTGATGCGGAAGGTAAGATCGAGGCTGAGGTCGTCTCGGCGAGAAAGATTACCCAACAACAAAGTAATAATATAGCCACTGCACTCAAGGCCCGTCTGGGTCGGGAAGTTACCATCACAACACGCACCGATTCGACCCTGCTTGGAGGCGCCATCATACGTGCCGGCGATCTGGTAATCGATGGCTCGATTCGCGGTAAGTTAAATAAATTAGCAACCGCCATTGGCCGCTGATCGAAGGGGTCGGGAAGAGGATTAAAATATGCAATTGAATCCAACTGAAATCAGTGAACTGATTAAAAATCGAATACAGAACTTCGAGGCAGTAGCCGAGGCTCGCACCGAAGGGACTGTAGTGGCTGTAACCGACGGTATTATCCGTATTCATGGATTAGCGGATGTGCAGGCCGGTGAGATGATTGAACTACCGCAGGATACCTACGGTCTTGCCCTAAACCTGGAGCGGGATTCAGTGGGGGTAGTGGTGCTTGGTGGTTACCGGCATATCCGTGAGGGTGATACGGCTAAATGTACCGGCCGGATCTTGCAGGTTCCCGTGGGTCGCAATCTCATGGGGCGGGTGGTGGATGCCCTGGGCAATCCTATCGATGGTAAGGGTCCGATCGAAGCCGATAGATACGAACCCATCGAGCAGGTGGCGCCTGGAGTGATTGAAAGGCAATCCGTAAATCAGGCCGTTCAGACCGGCCTGAAATCCATCGATTCCATGACCCCTCTGGGCCGGGGGCAGCGTGAATTAATCATCGGTGATCGCCAGACCGGTAAGACTGCACTGGCGATCGATACAATTATCAATCAGAAAGATACCGACATTGTTTGTATCTATGTGGCTATAGGTCAAAAGGCCTCGTCGATAGCTAATGTGGTGCGCAAGCTGGAAGAGCACGGTTCCATGGAGCACACCATCGTGGTTGCTGCCACCGCTTCCGTCTCTCCGGCGATGCAATATATCGCCCCCTATTCCGGATGCACCATGGGTGAGTTCTTCCGTGATAATGGTGAGGACGCCCTGATCGTCTATGACGATCTTACCAAACAGGCCTGGGCCTATCGTCAAATATCACTTCTGCTGCGTCGCCCACCGGGGCGTGAGGCCTATCCAGGTGATGTATTTTATCTGCATTCCCGCCTACTGGAGAGGGCCGCGCGGGTCAATGCCGACTATGTGGAAGAATTTACCAAGGGCAAGGTCAAGGGCAAGACAGGCTCGTTGACGGCATTGCCTATAATCGAGACCCAAGCCGGTGACGTGTCGGCATTCGTGCCCACTAATGTCATCTCCATCACCGATGGACAGATCTTTCTGGAGACGGATCTTTTCAACTCAGGTTTACGCCCGGCCATCAACGCCGGGTTATCGGTTTCACGGGTAGGTGGTGCTGCACAGACTAAGATCATCAAAAAACTCGGTGGTGGTATCCGTTTAACCTTGGCCCAATATCGAGAATTGGCGGCATTTTCCCAGTTTGCCTCCGACTTGGACGAGACAACCCGAAAGCAACTCGAGCGTGGCCAGCGGGTTATGGAATTAATGAAACAGCCGCAATATTCACCCCTTAGCGTCGCGCAGATGGCGGTTACTCTGTTTACCGCTAATGAGGGTTATCTTGATGACGTCGAACTTAACAAGGTCGTCGATTTTGAGTCGGCGTTGCTCAGTTACATGAATTCCGAGCATGCAGACCTGATGGATAAGACCAAAGAGACCCCAGAGTATACCGATGAGGTTGCGAAGGCCTTTCATACCGCCTTAAAAGATTTTAAGGCTAATCATGTCTGGTAGTTTTTTAGGAATGCGAACGAAATAACTTCCCTTACTGACTGATGTCGATTCAATCGATCTGTAGGCGCGATAACTAAGCACGGAAACGAGATATGGCTGGTGAAAAAGAAATAAGATCCAAGATCAAGAGTGTGACCAACACCCGAAAGATCACGAAAGCCATGGAGATGGTCGCTGCCAGCAAGATGCGCAAGGCGCAGGATCGCATGGTCGCAGCCCGGCCATATGCGGATAAGATACGCAACGTCATCGGTCACTTAGCGATGGCAAGTTCCGAGTATCCGCACCCCTATCTCAGCGAACGTGAAGAGATGAAACGAGTCGGAATGATCATTATCTCCAGCGATAGAGGGCTATGTGGTGGCTTGAACATCAATGTGTTCAAAGCGGCTGTGGGGGAGATACGTGAGTACCGGGAAAAGGGTGTGGAAGTTGAATTTTGCGTAATCGGTGCTAAAGCCATGACCTTTTTCAGGCGGTTCGGAGGTAACTTGATGGCACAGGCGTCACATCTGGGGGATAGGCCGGAGGTTTCGGCTATCATTGCTCCAGTTAAAGTCATGCTGGATGCCTATGATGAAGGTAAAATCGACCGATTGATCTTGCTGTCGAATGAATTCATCAACACCATGACCCAAATTCCGCGTATCGTTAATCTGATACCACTTGAGCCGGTAGACGAGGATCAGCTAAAACATCACTGGGACTATATTTATGAACCCGATTCCAAGGAGGTCTTGGATGGGGTATTGATGCGGTATATCGAAGCCGTGGTCTATCGGAGGGTAGTGGAGAATATCGCTTGTGAAATGGCTGCGCGTATGGTGGCGATGAAAAGCGCCTCCGATAATGCTTTAGACCTGATAGACGAGCTTCAACTTGCCTACAACAAGGCGCGTCAAACATCGATTACTCAAGAACTCTCCGAGATCGTCGCTGGTGCCGCAGCGGTTTGACGGTAGTTTTTCGCGTTACGCGAGCAAAATACAAGCTAAATAAATTTTTGTTTATTGAGTTACAGAGGACCCGCACATGAGTTCTGGACAAATTGTTGAAATCATTGGTGCAGTCGTAGACGTGGAGTTTTCTCGCACAGATATCCCCAAAGTCTATGACGCACTGATCGTGGATGACACTAAATTGACGCTGGAGGTGGAGCAGCAGCTCGGAGATGGGGTGGTGCGCACCATCGCTATGGGGACTTCAGACGGTTTAAAGAGAGGACTTCAGGTGAGCAATACCGGGGCACCGATCTCCATTCCGGTAGGCGAGAAGACCCTTGGTCGTATCATGGATGTGCTTGGTGAACCCGTGGATAATGCCGGAGATATCGGCGCGCAGACCAAATGGCCCATACATCGGGCCGCGCCTACCTTTGAAGAGCAGGCCGGGGGTGATGAGTTGTTAGAGACCGGCATCAAGGTAATCGATCTGCTTTGTCCCTTTGCCAAAGGAGGTAAGGTTGGTCTGTTTGGTGGGGCGGGGGTAGGGAAGACTGTAAATATGATGGAATTGATTCGTAACATCGCCACCGAACACAGCGGATATTCCGTATTTGCAGGTGTTGGTGAACGAACCAGGGAAGGAAACGATTTCTATTACGAAATGAAGACCTCGGAAGTACTCGATAAGGTATCCTTGGTTTATGGACAGATGAATGAGCCGCCTGGTAACCGTCTACGTGTCGCCTTGACTGGATTGACCATGGCTGAATATTTCCGCGAGGACGGTAAAGATGTGCTTCTGTTCATAGACAATATCTACCGTTACACGCTAGCAGGTACCGAGGTCTCCGCACTGTTGGGTCGTATGCCCTCAGCGGTGGGTTACCAGCCGACTCTTGCCGAGGAAATGGGTGTGCTTCAGGAGCGCATCACTTCGAC
This sequence comes from Pseudomonadota bacterium, assembly GCA_039714615.1. Taxonomy (GTDB): domain Bacteria; phylum Pseudomonadota; class Gammaproteobacteria; order JAAEPA01; family JAAEPA01; genus JAAEPA01. The sequence goes on from JBDLIZ010000027.1 coordinate 6,404, forward strand.
CCGCACCGGTTCCATTACTTCGATCCAAGCTATCTATGTCCCGGCTGATGATCTAACGGATCCTTCGCCGGCGACAACATTCGCGCACCTGGATGCCACCGTAGTGCTATCTCGACAGGTGGCGGAATTAGGTATCTATCCGGCAGTGGATCCACTGGATTCTACTAGTAGACAGCTTGATCCTCTCGTTATTGGACAGGAGCACTACGATACGGCACGAGCCGTACAGAATACCTTGCAGCGTTACAAAGAACTCAAGGACATCATCGCAATCCTCGGTATGGATGAGCTTTCCGATGAGGATAAACTGCTTGTGACCCGCGCCCGAAAGATACAGAGGTTCCTTTCGCAGCCATTCTTCGTTGCTGAGGTCTTCACCGGCACGGAAGGCCGCTTTGTATCTCTAAAAGAAACCATACGTAGCTTCAAGGCCATCATGGAGGGTGAGTACGATGATTTACCCGAGCAAGCATTTTATATGGTAGGCGGCATCGAAGAGGTCGTTGAAAAGGCTAAATCCCTGTAAAGGAGGGGTGCTATCATGGCAATAACCATGCACCTTGATATCGTAAGTGCTGAGCAAGAAATCTATTCCGGCAGAGTTAACATGGTGGTGGCCCCTGCCGAAGAAGGTGATATCGGGATTATGCCCCGTCACTCACCCTTGATTACTCGAATGAAACCTGGAGAGGTAAAGGTCGTCATTGACGATAATGAGGATCAGTTCTTTTATGTCTCAGGAGGTATCCTTGAGATCCAGCCTCATGTGGTTACGGTGCTCTCCGATACGGCCATGCGGGCTAAGGATCTGGATGAAGAGAGGGTCCTTGAAATGAAACGGCAAGCCGAGGCTGCTCTGACCGATAAACGTACCGAATTCGAGGAGGCAAAGGCCCTCGCGGAATTGGCGCAAGTTGTCGTACAGTTAAGGATGTTGGAAAAGCGTCGTATAAGGAGAGGTTAAAAAAACTCTGAATACTACGAAAGAAAAAAGGCGGCGATTAGCCGCCTTTTTTTATGGGATAAGGAAATATTAAGAGTTAGAATAAAGCAGCATTTCTTAGATTAGATTAAATGAAACAAAAAGACACATGGATAAAGAACTGGTCATCATTATTTTAGCCGCAGGACAAGGTACACGGATGAAAAGCTCCCTGCCAAAGGTGCTTCATCCCATTGGTGGTCAACCAATGCTTGCACATGTGATCGATACGGCGGAAATGTTATCTCCAAAAGATATCTACATCGTTTATGGACATGGGGGTGAACGGGTAATCTCCGAGATCGATCGTCCTAGCATACATTGGTGTTTACAGGAAGAGCAGTTGGGTACGGGACATGCGGTATCTCAAGCATTACCTACTATCCTTCCTGAACAGAAGGTGTTGGTGATGTATGGTGATGTGCCCTTGATAAGGGCAGATACTTTAAAAAATATTCTTCTAGCCTTAAAAGATAATGATCTGTCCCTGTTAACCGTTGAGATAAAAAATCCCCAGGGCTATGGGAGAATAGTACGTGATGATCATGGAAAGGTATGTCGAATCGTTGAGGAAAAGGATGCTGATCATGCGGTAAAGGAAATTAAAGAGGTCAACACAGGTATACTGGCTGCAGATGCATCGGCTTTGCGACGCTGGTTAAACAAGGTTCGCAGCCACAATGCACAAGGAGAATTTTATCTTACCGATTGTGTAGAAACGGCAGTTTTGGAGGGAGGTGCAATAGGCGCGCAAATATGCCCTGATCACACCGAAGTGATGGGTGTTAACGATAAGCTGCAACTCGCTGAGTCAGAACGTATCTATCAGCGGCGTCAGGTCGAGCAGCTGATGATCAATGGGGCCACCTTACGCGATCCAGCTCGGCTTGATCTGCGCGGTAAGCTCAAGATTGGGCAAGACGTTACCATCGATGTCAATGTGATTTTTGAAGGTGATGTGTCGCTGGGAAATAATGTTTTTGTCGGCCCCAACTGTTTTATAAAGGATGCCGTCATCGCTGCGGATACTCAAATTAGTTCGAATACCGTTATCGAAAAGGCAGCGATAGGAAAGGGCTGTCGGATAGGACCGTACACTCGGATACGCCCTGAAACCCAACTGGGTAAGGAGGTGCACCTGGGTAATTTTGTGGAGATAAAAAAGTCGATAGTTGATGATAAGACTAAGATCAATCATTTGAGCTACGTGGGTGATAGCCAGATAGGAAAGCGTGTCAACGTAGGGGCCGGTACCATCACCTGTAACTATGATGGGGCTTACAAACACCTCACCAGGATTGGGGATGATGCATTTATAGGTTCCGATACACAACTGGTTGCACCTGTGGAAGTAGGGAAAGGAGCGACCATAGGTGCGGGTTCAACCATTACCAGGAGTGCTCCGGAGCATCAGCTGACATTGTCACGAGCAAATCAAGTGTCTATTGAAGGTTGGCAGAGGCCGGCTAAAAAGAAAGATTAGGAAGATATATTAGATATGTGTGGAATCGTAGCAGCGGTAGCACAGCGGAATGTGATGCCAATATTACTGGAAGGACTCAAACGATTGGAATACCGGGGATATGATTCATCGGGTATTGCTGCTATCGATGGATCGGAGCTGCACCGAATACGCAGATTAGGCAAGGTCTTAGAACTAGACAAGGCATTGCGGGCCAATCCTTTCGAAGCACGACTTGGTATAGCCCATACCCGTTGGGCAACCCATGGCGCACCTTCTGAGGCAAATGCGCATCCCCATATGTCGGGAGAACGCGTGGCCGTAGTACACAATGGAATCATTGAAAATTACCAGTCACTAAAAACCTCGCAACTAAAATCCGGATTTATTTTTTCTTCGGATACAGATACTGAAGTCATAGCCCATCAGATACTGATTCACCTTGAAAAAGGACACGATATACTGGGTGCGGTTACCCTTGCGGTAAAAGATCTTAAAGGCGCTTATGCCATTGCAGTTATTGATCTTCATGAACCTAATCACATCGTAGCTGCCCGCAAAGGCAGTCCGTTAGTGATAGGACTTGGCATCGAAGAAATATTCCTGGCATCTGATGTGCAAGCCTTGCTTCCGGTAACACAGAGATTCGTCTATCTAGATAATGGAGATATCGCAGATCTTCGTTCAGAATCTATAAAATATTATAACGAAAATGGTCAACCACTTAATAAAAAAGAAACCCTTATTCAGTTTTCACCGGATACCGGCAACCGGGGTAAATACAGACATTATATGCTCAAGGAGATCTATGAACAGCCGCGTGCTGTAGCAGAGACACTCGAAGGAAGATTGCAGGATAGCATCATCCCTGATGAGGTTCTGGGGCATAATGCCAAGGAGATTTTGGATTCGGTAAAGATCATTCAAATTGTTGCCTGTGGTACAAGTTATCATGCTGGCATGATTGCAAAATATTGGTTCGAAAGTCTGGCTGGTGTTCCCTGTTACGTCGAGATCGCAAGTGAGTTTCGATATAGGAAGCACGTTATCGAGAAGGGAGTGTTACTCGTTAGCATATCGCAATCAGGAGAAACGGCAGATACCTTAGCCGCATTACTGTTAGCGAAGACTCAGGGTTATGTCGGCTCGCTTACCGTTTGTAATGTGCCGGAAAGCTCACTAGTGAGGGAGTCCGATCTGGTGTTGATGACCCATGCTGGAGTGGAGATTGGGGTGGCTTCTACTAAGGCATTTACTACTCAACTTACAGCATTGTTAATGTTGGTTCTAATCATCGGACGCCGCCATGCCTTGGGGAACCAAAACGAAAAGACCATAATTGCTCAATTGCGGACCCTACCCAATCAGATCGAACGGGTTTTGAACATGGATGAAAAGATTTCGGCATGGGCAGAGTCTTTGGCTGATAAACAACATGCCTTATTTCTTGGACGTGGATCACACTATCCTGTGGCCATGGAGGGGGCCTTGAAGTTAAAGGAGATTTCTTACATACACGCCGAGGCCTATGCCGCTGGAGAATTGAAACATGGCCCGTTGGCCTTAGTCGACAGTGAGATGCCGGTGATTGCCGTGGCACCAAACAATGATTTGTTGGAAAAATTGAAGTCCAATCTGGAAGAGGTTCGCGCACGTGGGGGACAGTTGTATGTATTTGCGGATGCCAATACGGGTATTGATCGATCCCCCAACGTACATGTGCTGAATATCGCTGCAACAGAAGATATTGTCGCTCCGATAATCTTTACTATACCCCTGCAATTATTGGCTTATCATACCGCTGTATTAAAAGGTACAGATGTAGATCAACCGCGAAACCTGGCGAAGTCCGTTACTGTGGAGTAGATGGATGGAGGAAACTATAGCTCCATTAAGCTAGCTTGGTCGTAGCAGTGGTGTTTCCACGGTTTTACGTGCTTCGCTACCGAGCAGAAGTTCTATCAGTTCCAAAGCAAAATCCATCGCTGTACCCGGTCCACGAGAGGTTATCACCTTGCCATCAACCTGTACCACCTTACTTGTGAGTTCAGTAGAGGCTAATTCTAGCTTCTCAAGAGTGCCGGGATAGGCTGTAGCCTTTTTGTTGTTGAGTAAACCTGCCGTAGCTAACACCTTCGGTGCGGCGCAGATGGCAGCGGTGAATTTGTCCTCACGGGAAAACCTCTTTAATAGACTCAGTATTCGGGAATCCCCATTTAGCTGGTCAGCTCCGGGAAGCCCGCCAGGGAGGACAATCATATCGAATCCCTGATTCATGACCTCGTCTATGGTAGAGTCTGGGACAAGGGTGATGCCCCGTGAGGCCTTCACGGGATGTTGATCTAAACCTGCGGTGATGACTTCGATGCCTGCGCGTCTGAGCAGGTCAACGATCGTAACGGCTTCGAGTTCTTCGCAGCCTTGGGCAAGTGGGACTAGTACTCGCGCCATGATAGCCTCCGTCGTTTGTGATTTCGATTAGGGTGTAACCTATCTCCCGCTTTTTTAGTACATCAGGTCAGGGTAGTGCTTGCCAGAGGACGCTGTAAATACTTCCATGCCGTCGTCACTCCTAGGCAAGTACTACTCCCTTGGCCAATATTAAGTGCTCGATGGGTCACACTCTGCTGGTAATTAACTCCCTTGTTTTAAGATGTGAATTCCTTTAAGGAGATTGAGAGCTTCATATAGTTGGTAATCAGTACTCGCTAACGATTTTTTATCTTTTTTATCGTTGGAATCCTGATTTTTATCATTCTTTTTCTCACCATTACCGTTTGCCAAATGCCGAGCCAGATCGGCCTCCTTAAGCGGTGAAAAGACGTCTTTTTCGATTTCGGCCACCTTGAGGTTCTCTAGGACGATGTCGGGTTCGATCCCCTCGGCCTGAATAGATGTACCGGCAGGAGTGAAATAACGGGCAGTAGTAAGTTTGAGGGCCGAGTTTTCCTTTAAGGGTAGTATGGTTTGCACCGAACCCTTACCAAAGGATCTAGTGCCCATGATGATGGCGCGTTTATGATCCTGCATCGCTCCGGCAACGATTTCCGAGGCCGAAGCCGATCCACCGTTGATCAATACTACCAGGGGGGCACCTTGCAGTACGTCACCCTTGGTGGCGGAGTAACGTAACACGGAATCCTCCACCCGCCCTTCGGTATATACGATGAGACCATTCTCAAGAAAGGCGTCTGAGACCCCAACGGCACCGGTAAGCACGCCACCTGGGTTATTTCGTAAATCCAAGACGAGTCCATTTAGGACACCATTATTTTGTTTTTCGAGATTATCGACAGCGTCTATTAGGTTACGCGTTGTTTTGGATTGAAAATTGGTGACACGCACATATCCATAATTGGGCTCTAGCAGTCGACTCTTGACGCTTTTTACCCGGATGACATCTCGGGTTATGGAGATCTTCAGCGGCTTATTCGCGCCTTCTCTGACAATGGTAAGGACAATATTTGTGCCCCTTTTACCGCGCATGACCTTTACCGCTTCATTAAGGGTCATTCCCTTGACGGGTCTGTCGTCGAGACGGATGATTAGATCACCGGCCTTGACCCCAGCCCGCTGGGCTGGCGTATCATCTATTGGGGAAATCACCTTGACGAAGCCGTCCTCCATACCGACCTCTATTCCCAGACCTCCGAATTCCCCCGTAGTCCCAATCTGAAGTTCGCGGAACTCTTCTTCATTTAAATATGAGGAATGTGGATCAAGCCCCGAGAGCATGCCGCGAATGGCGTTCTCCAGCAGGACTTTGTCCTCTATCTCGACGACATAATCCTTTTTGATACGCGCATAGACATCCGTAAAGGTACGCAGTTCTTCGAGTGGAACCGTGGCCTGTTGCTCCCGCTTGGCCAGCACTCCATGACCAAGGCTCAGAGCGACTCCCAGAGTGATGCCGATAAGCAGGCCAGATCCAAGCCGAGATTGAATATTCATGCCTTAACTCCTCCAGTTGGCGCTAGGGGACGTACATTTTGTGCCCAAGCGACAGGAAAGATTGTAATAATTAGACGATGTGAGGGCGGATTTGTATCCGTTCGCAAAAAGTTTCCATTGAGTTCCATTCATATACGCCTTTAGTTGATCGGCATTGTGACTCTCGCTCTGGTTCGAAAATTTTATACAATTTCTCGTAGAAGGACTTGATAAATCATAAGGCATGGAGAAGTTGTATGGTTAAAAAATGATCGGCTGCTCTCATTTATTCGTACCTGGATAATCGCCTGCGAGGATTAGCCTGACCACTTCCGCACGATTATAGACCGACATCTTACCACTGGCACCTTAATTCATTCAGTTATAAGACGTCCTCGACATTTTTATCTTACTAGAACACCAGGCGCCTGGATTCAGAGGTTTGCTATTATAACGGATTTCAAAATACAGACCGGGGTCATCTTGCCCCCCACTGTCGCCTACATTGGCGATCAGTTCTCCTCGTTCTACCCATTCTCCGGCTGATTTGTACAAGCTCTGGTTGTAACCATAGAGGCTCATGTAGCCATCGCCATGGTCGATGATAATCAGCAAGCCGTAGCGGGGTATCCAGTCTGAAAATGCAATCTGGCCATTGGCGATGGCGCGAATGTCCTTTCCAATCTCTGCTTCTATGATAACACCTTGCCATTTTAACCTGTCGGTTGCGTGGCTACGATTTTTCCCAAACAGCTTTCTGACACGCCCTTGAATTGGCCATGCCAGTTTGCCCTTAGCCTTGGGAAAAGAGCTGTAGCCTTGGTTATCCGCAGGTATGTCCGCCAGTACCGTCTGCAGGTACCTTAATAGGCGCTGCAGCTCTGTTTCATCATCTAGCAGGCTGTTTAGGGTGTTATCTTGCTGACTGATCTCTTTTTTCAAAGCTAACAATACCGTATTTCTTTGGTTCCGAGTGGCCTCAAATGCCCCCCTTTGTTTTTGAAGTTGCGTGCTTAAGGATTGTAGATCTTGGGTTTTGAGCCTGATGTCTTGCTCGATGGCTTGAAGTTCTGCAAGGGTTTTATTTACCGCGCTTATCTGTCGTGTCCGGCCATCGTTGAAATAGCGATAGTACGCGAGTGTTCGCCCTATCGAATACGGGTCTTGTTGATTGAGCGCTAATTTTAATTTTTCTTGACGACCGGTCGCATAGGCTGCACGTAACTGTCTCGAAAGTGCAGTTTTTTGATCTTCGAGATCTTTAGTGAGCTCTAATTTTCGAAACTTTAAGGGCTGCAGCTTCGCGCGAAGTTCGCCTAATTGATGCTTAGTGTTGCGCAGCCTCTTGTTAACCTGTCCTACCTTCAGCTCGATGGAGGCGAGTCGTGTCTCAAGTTTTCCCGATTTTCCTTTGGCTACCGACATTCTAGATCTCAGTGCTCGGATCTCTTTCTGGACTGACTGAAGCCGGTTTGTCACCGACTCGAATGATTCTGTAGCCTGGGTTACGCCTGATATGGAAAAGATCAGAAAACAAACCGGGAAGGCGGAAAACAACATACTTGGAAAATAACCCATTTTGATGTGCGATCGTTTATTGGTGACGTGGTTAGAACCATGTTAAATAGCTATAAACTCGATAAATCGGAATCTTTTATAAATTATTGTTCCTGAATTCAATTAGTTGATACTGATTTTTAGGCATTTGAGCGAAACCGCTGTAAATTACAAGGTCTAGGGATCAGGATCTAGATAAGGAACAAATTTTACTCCGATGGACGGCCTAATTTAAAAGCATGGCATTGAGTGCAATGAAGGGGGGTTGCTACGTCATTCAGAGAAAAAGTAGACCAGTTTCTAGATTAACCTATTTTAGGATGATTTATTGTTGTATAACAGTATAGTATATTACTAATATTACTTGTTTAGGGCATACTGCCAATACAGGATTTAGATTATAGCTTAAGGAATAAAGCGGAGAGGCAATGTATATGTTTTCTGGGTTAATGACACAAGACGATGATATTGAGCGTGCCTCCCGATCGCTGAAAGCCATGTCGCATCCTCTGAGATTAAAGATACTTTGTACTCTTGGAGACAGGGAAGTCAGCGTACAAGAGATCGTTGAACAAGTAGGGACATCACAAAGCAATATTTCCCAACATCTAGCCATTTTGAGGGACAAAGGTATCCTGGATTCACGTAAGGATGCCAATCGGGTTTATTATCGGGTAGGCGATACTAGAACCTTGCGTTTGATCGATATGATGCACCAAGTATTTTGCCGTCAGGCCTGATGGCAGTCCCGGCGGGGTATCCTTCACGATTCCTTGCTCCAATTTCCGAAGTGTTTTAATCTGCGTTCTTTGAAAGATCTCTAATCGACGAGGTCTTATTCTTTCAATGGTTAACATTCTAGCTTTGCAGGTATGGTCAAATGGATCAGTACATAGAGTTTATCGGTAAAAATCCGATGCTTTTCATTTTGTTGGCAGCAGTTACTGGGATGATTCTATGGACTGAGGCACGTCGTTTTACCCGTGGTTTCAAGGATCTCAGCCCACTGGAAGTGGTTCAGATGATCAACCGCCAAGAAGCCTTGCTGCTCGATGTAAGAGAGGACGCTGAACTTAGTCAGGGACGTATCACCGGTGCTAAACATATCCCTCTGAGCGTACTTAAACAGCGCATAGGAGAACTCAATAGGTTTCGTGGCAAACCTGTGATTACCTTCTGCCGATCAGGTGCTCGCTCACCACAGGCCAGTAGCATTCTGAAAAAAAATGAGTTCGACAACGTATTTAATATGAAAGGCGGTGTGGTTGCTTGGGAAAGCGCTCAACTTCCCAAGATTTCTTAGCCCGGGTTGTTCACAATTTGACGTGTGCCTGCGCTTGTTTATTGATTCCACAAGCAAGTTTTCTTCGGTCGGCCGTAATCACCGAAACGTCACTTCTTCAGAGAATTTCATGCAGAAACATCCCAGTGCTGCGCAATCCTGCTTCGCTTGGGCACCAGCCTCAGGCTTTCTGCCTGAGTCGTTCACTGCTCACCGCAGCTCACCCTTCGCGATCTTCACACGAGTTTATGAAAACTCCGGGTTAGAAGGGCTTAGAAATCGATAACAAAGTCTTGACAGGGTAGAAAAATGTCTGCAATTAAACCTCAAGTCGTTGTTTATTTAACTTATTTTTGTTCATACTGCACCAGGGCCAAGCGCTTGCTGAAGAAAAAAGGGGTCGATTTCGAAGGAATCCTGGTAGATAACAACCAATCTCTGCGTAAGGAAATGGAGCGGTTGAGCGGTCGTACCTCTGTGCCGCAGATCTTTATAGGAGAGCACCACATTGGTGGATACGACGATATGGCCGCCCTGGATCGTAAGGGATTATTGGATCAGTTACTCGGTCTGGATTGATCTAGGAGCCTATCGGTGAAACTCCGGAAGAAATCGATAAATTTAGTGTGACAGAGAGAATCAAATGATGAATGATAATGCGCAATCCAGTGGCCAACAGCAAGTATTTGAAATCCAAAAAATTTTTCAGAAAGACATCTCCTTCGAGGCCCCGAACTCACCCCAGATTTTCACCCAGGAATGGAAACCGGATACCAATGTGCAGATTACGACGGAATCCAAGAAATTGGAGGAAAATGTCCAAGAAGTCGTACTCAATATTACTGTTACCACTAAATCTGGTGACAAAACAGCTTATTTGGTGGAGATCCAGCAAGCCGGAATCTTTACCATGAAGGGGTTTGCAGAACAACAACTGGGCCATCTATTGGGTAGTTATTGTCCAAATATTTTGTTCCCCTTTGCCCGAGAGCTCGTTGCCGAGTTGATTGCCAAAGGGGGGTTCCCTCATCTATTGCTCGCTCCAGTGAATTTTGATGCCCTCTACGCGCAGCACCAACAGCACTTGAAACAAGAGGTGCAAAGCTCTAAAGCTGCCCATTAATCACCTCAAATATACCTTACATAGTGCTCTATCAATGTAATAATTACGGATTCAGCGTCCCTGTGGTGTTTCGCAGCAAGGCGCAGTGCGAAGGCAATGTCGATCACCTTGTCGAGCACTGCAACGCCGCGGCGGGACACCACAGGGACGCCCTTCGGGTTAGCTTGTCAACGCCCACGGACGGCGTTGCGCCTCTTGACAAGGGAATGGCCATTATCTGCGAGGCGCGTCTTGCCGTGAACGTTGACAAGCTAACTGAACTCGCAACTATTACATTGATAGAGCACTGACATGTCTAAGCAGCGAAAGATTGCGGTACTTGGCGCCGGCTCATGGGGGACGGCTTTGGCCATACAGCTGGCCCGCAACGGTCAGCATCTCGATCTATGGGGGCGAGAAGTTGAGGTACAGGAAACGATGGCTCGCGAACGTCAGAATAGTCGTTACCTGCCTGGCATTGATCTACCTCAGGGCATCAGGCCCGTCCTTGATCTAGCCGTGGCCGTGGAAGCGGCCGAAGTGATCGTGGTGGTGGTACCCAGCGAAGGATTCCGCGGGCTGTTGCAAAAGATAGCAAAGATACAGGGCAACAGGACATCACTCCCCTCCCTGGTTTGGGCCACCAAGGGGCTGGAAATCAAGGGTGTCAAACTGTTGCATCAGGTGATTATTGAAGAGTTAGGGCCAAAGATCAATAAAGCGATTATTTCAGGACCCTCCTTTGCAAAAGAGGTGGCCTTGGGGTTGCCCACTGCAGTGACCGTAGCGGCAGATGACCTGGGATTTGCTGCCCATATTGCAAGCCTGTTCCATGGGGATAGTTTCCGGGTCTATACCAGCGACGACATCGTCGGCGTAGAACTTGGCGGCGCACTGAAAAACGTATTGGCCATTGCCGCGGGGATCTCCGATGGCCTGGGCTTCGGAGCTAATGCCCGGGCGGCCTTAATCACTCGTGGATTAAGTGAAATCATGCGCCTGGGGGATAGCTTTAATGCCCAAAAACAGACCCTCAGTGGCTTATCGGGGTTGGGCGATCTGATTCTCACCTGTACCGACGATCAATCCCGAAATCGCCGTCTGGGACTGGCGATTGGTCAAGGCAAGACCTTGGATGACGCACTTGGTGAGATCGGCCAGGCCGTGGAAGGTGCGGTAACGGCAAAAGCGGTGGAACAACTTACTATCGACAGACAAGTAGAAATGCCCATCGCTGAAGCGGTCTACCGGGTACTGTATCAGGGGCTGGATCCTCATCTGGCCGTTACTGAACTATTGGCGCGCGACCTCAAGGTCGAGACTCTTTAAGTCGTTTTAATTTCGGTAGCATTCCTAACGCTCTATACCTGCAAAGCCATGCTGACGCCAGGCCTCATAAAGCACTACTGCCACTGCGTTTGACAGGTTCATACTGCGGCTCGAAGCCAGCATGGGGATACGTAGTAAATTTCCGGTAGCCAGGGTGTGCATCAACTCTGCGGGGAGCCCTCGGGTTTCAGGGCCGAATAAAAAGGCATCTCCCGGACAAAATGCAGCTTCGGTATAGCCCTCTGTACCCTTGGTGGATAATCCGAACAACCGCTTCGGTCGCACCTGCTCCAGAAACCTATCCAGGCTGGGGTAGTCACGTACCAAGGCTAGATCACGGTAATCCAATCCAGCCCGGCGTAACTTTTTATCGTCTAGATCGAAACCCAGAGGGCGGATAAGATGCAGTGCGCTCCCCGTATTGGCGCAAAGCCGTATGATATTCCCGGTGTTTGGTGGGATTTCCGGCTCGAACAGGACGACGTGGAACATGATCAGCGACGATAGGCAAAGATTGGCGATTGATTTTTGTGGGATGCACTTCGCAAGCCCGTTGGTATTGCTTTCCGGCTGTGTCGGATTTGGTAGAGAATATACTCGGATCGCCGGGTATTCCAATCATGATGTCGGAGGGGTGTGTCTGAAGGGCACCACCTTACACCCTAGATTGGGCAATCCTCCTCACCGTATCTATGAGACACCCATGGGTATGTTGAATGCCATTGGATTACAGAATCCAGGAGTGGATAGGGTCGTCTCCCAGTTTCTTCCTGATCTGGATTTCAGTGAAACACGTTATATCGCCAATGTCTCCGGTTCCACCGTAGAAGAATATCGCGAAGTGGCGCGGCGTTTCGATGATTCCCCCATCGATGCCATCGAGATCAATATCTCCTGCCCCAATGTCAAGCAAGGCGGAGTGGCCTTTGGCAATGACCCGGCCATGTCAGCACGGGTGGTAGCGGCCTGCCGTACGGTGACCTCAAAACCGTTGATCACCAAACTTTCTCCCAACCAAACCGATATCGGCGAAAACGCCAGGCGCTGTATCGAGGCGGGTACCGACGGTTTTTCGGTAATCAATACCTTGATGGGTATGGCAGTGGATGCCGAGACCCGGCGCCCAGTCATCGGCAATAATCAAGGGGGGTTGTCCGGTCCAGCCATCAAGCCAATCGCCCTGCTGAAGGTCCATGAAGTGTATAAAGTGAGCAAATCCCATGGCATATCCATCATCGGCCAGGGGGGGATTACCAACGCCGAGGATGCCCTGGAATTTTTGATCACCGGTGCCACTGCCGTGGGTGTAGGCACCGCCATATTCTACGACCCTCTAGTCTGCAAAAAGATCAATGCCGGCATCGTGGATTATCTCGTTCGCCACAACCTGGATAATGTGAGCCAGCTAACGGGTACGCTTGAACTCAATGAATAGTACCCAACGAATATTGGTTTGCTTGGTATTCACTTGGAAAGATTAAAAATCGGCTTCTAAGTTCCTCAACGCCATCACACTGACTCCTCGTCCTGGGAATAAAGTCCCAGTTCATTAATCTTGCGAGTCAACGTATTTCTCCCCCAGCCCAGCAGTCTGGCGGCTTCCTGGCGTTTACCCGCG
>JBDLIZ010000028.1:0-19561 GCA_039714615.1 Pseudomonadota bacterium
GAGATCGAGCGTCAAAAACAGATCGCGCAAACAGCTGAAACACGCCGTGATCTGGTCGGCAGCGGGGATCGCTCGGAAAGGATCCGGACCTATAACTTCCCTCAGGGGCGAATAACCGATCACCGCATCCACCTTACACTTTACAAGCTGGATGAGGTAATGCAAGGCCATCTCGGTCAGCTCATCAATCCCCTGATCAATGAGCATCAAGCCGATCTTTTAGCCACTCTGGGAGAAGAATAACTGCGATTCCATGCCGCCGTCGACGAAAACCATAAATGAGCTGCTGCGAAAGGCGACAAGGCATCTTCAGACCAGCACGGACTCCCCTCGTCTAGATGCCGAACTGTTATTGGCTTATGTATTGAAACGGGATAGAAGCCATCTCTACAGCCATCCCGAGACCTTACTCCCCGCCGCGCAACTGGGTCACTATCATGGGCTACTACAACGTCGTCAACGAGGCGAACCCTTGGCTTACTTGACTGGGCTCAAGGAATTCTGGTCGCTGCCTTTAGAGGTAACACAGCAGGTCCTCATACCACGCCCCGAAACCGAGCTGTTGGTTGAATTGGCCTTGGACTGCTTCGCTCCAGGGCAATCCATCAATGTGGCGGATCTCGGCACCGGCTCGGGGGGCATTGCCCTCGCCCTGGCCCATGAGCGTCCCCATTGGAGGATCACTGCCACGGACATCTCCACAGCGGCCCTGGAGATTGCCCGCGGCAATGCCAAGGCCCTGGCACTGGAAAACGTGCGGTTTCTGCCCGGTCACTGGTTTGTCCCTCTAAACGCACAGCGCTTGCACCTCATCATCAGCAATCCGCCTTATATCGATAGACATGACCCACATCTGCAGCAGCCGGAACTGCGTCATGAACCCCATCAGGCCTTGGTGAGTGCAGCCCATGGACTGCGAGATATCATGCACATCATTGACAACTCCCCACAGCATCTCTTGGCGGGCGGATTTCTCATTCTCGAACATGGATTCGATCAGGGGAGCGCGGTGCGCAAGCGGCTCGAGTACAAAGGATTTTCTGCCATTGCTACTCACCACGACCTGGCGGGTCATGAGCGGGCGACCCTGGCTCGGTGGGATATCGAATAAGGCGTAGGAGACCGAAAAGGTCACGGCATTCGATTTGCCGGCAAGCCGCTGGGGCGTCCGAGGAAGGTGACTGAAGCGAACCGGGAAGAGCTGAAACGACTCAAAGCGCATAGGAAGAACACTTGGCAATAAAAAAATCTGAACTCTACTCATCCCTCTGGTCAAGCTGCGATGAGCTACGCGGCGGCATGGATGCCAGCCAGTACAAAGATTATGTGCTGGTGATGCTGTTTATCAAATACGTCAGCGATAAATACGCCGGTCAGCCCTACGCCCCGATCACCATCCCGGAAGGGGCAAGTTTTACGGATATGGTGGCGTTGAAGGGCAAGACGACCATTGGCGATGACATCAACAAGAAGATCATCGCACCGCTGGCCAACGCCAACAAGCTCTCCAGCATGCCGGACTTTAACGACCCGGAAAAACTGGGCAGTGGCAAGGAGATGGTGGAAAAGCTCACCAACCTGATTGCCATCTTTGAAAACCCCGCACTGGATTTCGGCAAGAACCGCACCGAGGGCGACGATATTCTGGGCGATGCTTATGAATACCTGATGCGCCATTTTGCCACCGAAAGCGGCAAGAGTAAGGGACAGTTTTATACCCCGGCGGAAGTCAGCCGCATTATGGCGAAAATCATCGGTATTGACCAGGCAGAAACCACCGCATCCACCACCGTATATGACCCCACCTGTGGCTCAGGCTCATTGCTGTTGAAAGTTACCGATCAGGCAAAGACCAGCGTCACCCTCTATGGGCAGGAAAAAGATGCCGCCACCAGCGGCCTGGCGCGCATGAACATGATTCTGCACGACAATCCCACGGCAGAAATCAAACAGGGCAACACCCTCGCCAACCCACTGTTCAAAGATCAGGATAGTCTGAAAACCTTTGACTATGTGGTAGCCAATCCGCCTTTTAGTGACAAACGCTGGGGCAGTGGGGTGGATACCGAAAACGATGCTTATAACCGCTTCGGTGACTACGGTGTACCACCCGCCAAGAACGGTGACTATGCCTATTTGCTGCACATCATCCGCTCCCTGAAAAGCCGGGGCAAAGGCGCCTGCATTCTGCCTCACGGTGTGCTGTTCCGTGGCAATGCCGAGGCGGATATTCGAGAGGCATTGATCCGTAAAGGTTTGATCAAAGCCATCGTCGGCTTGCCCGCCAACCTGTTCTACGGCACCGGCATACCCGCCTGTATTATCCTCATCGACAAAGGCTCTATTTACCAACAAAAGGCCCAAAACCGTAAAGGTATCTTTATGGTGGATGCAGGTCGTGGGTTCATCAAAGACGGCAACAAAAACCGCCTGCGGGAAATGGACATCCACAAAATCGTCGATGTCTTCAACAAACAAACCGAAATCGACGGCTACAGCAAAATTGTCTCCTTTGCCGATATTGAGAAAAACGAATTCAACCTCAACATCCCGCGCTACATCGACAGTTCAGAAGCTGAAGACCAGCAAGACATAGAGGCACATCTGCTGGGCGACATCCCCAGAGCCGACATTGAAAAACTGCAAAACTACTGGGAAGTGCTGCCCATATTAAAATCAGCACTGTTTAGTCAGGCAAACCGCAGCGATCAATATGTCAGTTTGCAGGTGGATAAGGACGACATAAAGCAAACCATCTACCAGCACCCGGAATTTGTGCAGTACATGGATGAGATGAACCAGGTATTCAATGGCTGGCAAACCCGTACCACCACCGAGTTAAAAGCACTGGAACCCGGCTTCCACCCTAAAGCCGTTATTCATGACATCAGCGAAGCCCTGCTCACCACCTACGCAAGCAAGGCACTGATTGACCGCTATGATGTCTACCAACACCTGATGAACTACTGGTCTGAAGTCATGCAAGACGATTGTTACCTGATAGCCGCAGACGGCTGGCAGGCACAAACCTACCGCATTATCGAAACCAATAAAAAAGGCAAGCAAGTTGATAAGGGCTGGACTTGCGACCTGATCCCCAAGGCATTGGTGATTAGCCGTTACTTTGCTGATGTGCAACACGCGATTGATGACCTCAATGCCGAACTGGAAAATCTGCAAAGTCAAAAGACCGAAATGGAAGAAGAACACAGCGGCGAAGAGGGCGCCTTTGCCGAGCTGGAAAAAATCAACAAGGGCAATATCAATGCACGGCTGAAAGAGATAAAGGACGACCGGGATTCAGCGGAAGAAGAAAAAATCCTCAAGCAATACCTGAACTTGTTGAATCAAGAGGCCAAAACCAAAAAAGTCATCAGAGCAGCCGAGACAGAGCTGGATGCCAAGCTGCTGGATTTCTACCCCACATTAACGCAGGAGAAAATCAAACAATTGGTGGTGGATGATAAATGGATAGCGAGCATCGACAAAGACATCCATTCCGAAATGGATCGTATCAGTCAACGCCTCACCCAGCGCATAAAAGAACTGGCAGAACGCTATGAAATGCCAATGCCACAGCAAATCCAGAACGTGGAGGACTTAGAAAAGGCTGTGAATGGTCATCTGGAAAGGATGGGGTTTGTATGGAACTGAGGGAAGGCTATAAACAGACTGAGGTTGGGGTGATTCCTGAGGATTGGGATATTAAACCGCTAATGTCTATTTGCTCAATGAAAAGTGGCGAGGGTATAACAAATGCCAACATATATGAAGGAGCCAAATATCCTTGCTTCGGAGGTAATGGCCTGCGTGGTTTTACTAACAAATTTACACATGAAGGACGCTATTCTCTTATAGGTCGGCAAGGTGCATTGTGTGGTAATGTTTTAGGTGTTCACGGGCAGTTTTTTGCTTCTGAGCATGCAATTGTTGTCACTCCATTAAAGGAAACTGATATAGAGTGGTTGACCTATATTCTGGGACGTATGAATCTGAATCAATATTCGGAATCTTCAGCGCAACCAGGATTGTCAGTTAGTAAGCTGCTTCCTCTAGTAGTACCACTCCCCCCATCCAAAACCGAACAAACCATCATCGCCAATGCCTTAAGCGATGCCGATGCCTGGATTCAATCCCTCACCCGCCTGATCGCTAAAAAACGCCAGATCAAACAAGGCGCCATGCAATTCCTGCTCAACCCCTATGAAAATGGCCGCTTAAAAACGGGGTGGGTGGTGAATAGTGTTTTTGACTTGGCTGGCCGGAAAAAAGAGCTTTTCGATGATGGGGATTGGATTGAGGCTGAGCATATTACTACGCAGGGAATTCGTTTAATTCAAACAGGAAATATTGGTGTTGGTCATTACGTAGAGAAAGATGCTAAGAAGTACATATATGAAAAATCCTTTAAGAAACTACGATGTAAACAATTATATAAGGGTGATTTGCTAATTTGCCGATTGGCTGAGCCAGCTGGCCGGGCTTGTATTTTTCCTGATATTGGTGAGAAAAAAGTTGTTACCTCAGTGGATGTCACAATATTCCGGCCACGTAGTGAAGTGGCTGACAGGGTTTATCTTACAAACTTCTTTTCAACGCCTGACTGGTTTAAAAAGGTGAATGAAAGTGTCGGAGGGACAACGCACAAGCGTATTTCGCGCGGGTCACTTGGGCATATTGAAGTGACTTTACCGCCAATAGAAGAGCAACGCACCACTGCCACCATCCTCTCCGACATGGACGCCGAAATCACTGCCCTAAAAACCAAACTCTCCAAAGCCCAGCAAATCAAACAGGGCATGATGCAAAACCTGCTGACGGGCAAGGTTCGCCTAGTAAAAGTAAAGGGGATCGCATCATGAATATAAGAATTGATACAGCTAGAATTACAGGCTTTCGGGGAATTACCAACCTTGAGATCACTTTGCCGCGTATTGCACTGCTCATTGGTACCAATAACTCGGGCAAAACCTCGGTGATTAAAGCACTGCAATTGGCGCTGGGTGACTACGCCCGACATTTGACCGATGAAGATTTTCATATTGACAGCAACGATAAGCGATGCGACCAGATTTTGGTCGATATTCGAATCATCCCGGCTGATGACGCAGGTAGTAGAAAACAAACCTTTGATAATGAGTGGTTAGAAGAATTTGGGGATAAAATTCAGGCTGAAGCCAATGGCGATCAATTCCTTGCGCTCAGAAACCAGTGTTTGCCGGACAAGGTAAAAGGTGGCTTTATCGTCAATCGCTTTGCGCTGGAACGTTGGCCTACGCTTGCTGATTGGCAAACAGAGAAACCCAGTGCTAAAAAGAAGCTAAATAAACGGTTTGATGCGCTACCTTTTATCTCTATTGATGCCCAGCGGGATATTCATCAAGAACTCAAAGAAAAGTCTTCTTTTGTCGGACGTGTGCTGTCGAGTGTTGAATATGATGATAAGGATGTTCAACAGCTCGAAGATATGGTTGCACAGATCAACAAGGAGGCGGTTGATAAGAGTGCGCCACTCAAGGGGCTAAAGACTCATTTGGATGCGCTGAATCAGTCATTCCAAGGGGCTGGCCAAGCGGAACTGACCCCTTTCCCCAAGAAAATAAGGGATCTCTCAAAAAGCTTTAGCGTTCATTTTGGCGAATCGGAAAGTGGCTCCTTTTCTATGGAATACCATGGTATGGGTACGCGCAGTTGGGCATCAATGCTGACTGTCAAGGCATTTATAGAATTTATGGCGCAGAAACATGAAGAGGAAGCCAAGCCATTCTTTCCGATACTGGCTGCCGAAGAACCTGAAGCCCATTTGCATCCCAATGCTCAGAAAACGCTCTATAAGCAACTGATTGATTCCAAAGGTCAGGTGATCATCAGTACGCACTCGCCTTATTTGGCCGCTCTTGCTGAGACTGGCGAGTTGCGTTCTTTAAGCCGTACAGATTGTGGCGTTCTTGTGAAAATGTTGGGCGAGGATTTAGATCACGAAGATAGACGTAAAATTCGCAGAGAGGTCATTCACTCAAGAGGCGAACTACTTTTTACCAAGGCTATTGTTTTATCTGAAGGTGAAACGGAAGCTCAGGCACTACCTCAATTATTTTCAACCTACTATGACCTAGAGCCTTTCTCTTTGGGGGTGAACTTTATAGGGGTCAACGGTTCCGGGGCCAAATACCGTCCATTTCTTCTGTTTTCGCGTGATTTCAATATACCCGTTTTTATCTTTAGTGATGGTGAAGAAAAAACAACGAAAGACCTTAAAAAACATTATGACAAGGTTTTTGGTGAGACCGATATCGATAACTCTCCATTTATCACGATGCTAAACGATACTGATTTTGAAGGGTATCTTTTTGAATCTGGTTTAGACGATGTGGTCGAAAAAGCAATTAATAATGTTAATGGAGAAGGATATATCGATAGCTGGATGGATAAAAAGCAAGATACTCCTCTGAAATCAGAAAAGACAGACAAACCACCCTGTGAAACATGTCACCAACCAATATTTGAAGCGCCGTTACGCAATTACCGCGGTGAGGATGGTAGGCAGAAGGCGATGTTGGAAATATTGGACTCCAAGAAGCCGATGTATGCACAGGCTGTTACGGAACAGTTGTGTCTGGTCGGCAAGAGTCGTTTTCCTTCTAAGCTAATTGAGTTTTTTGGAAAGGTTATGGCGGAGGTGTCGGGATGATGAATTTATCGAAGGCACAAAAAGCGATTGTTAAAGCCCCGGTTACTCAGGCCATCCAGGTTTTGGCATCAGCCGGCACTGGAAAGACCCGCGTTCTTACCGAAAGAGTCAGATATATTTTGAATAACACGAAAAAAGATGGTGTTATTGCCCTGACATTCACCAACAAAGCCGCTGAGGAGATGCAGAACCGGCTGTCTGACTCGGATGCTGCTGAGGAAAGAGCCTGGATAGCAACCATTCACGCCGTTGCGCAGCGTATTCTGGAACAATATGGCCACACTATTGGCCTGCCTTCTGAATTACACATTTATGAGAGAGACAAAGATCGCATGGAAGTGTTTATGCAATCTCTTCGTGATGATGGGGTTGATATTGATGACTATCTAAGTGTTGAGGATACAAAGGAACAGCGTAATCGAGAACGAAATCTTCAGCGCTATATGGATGGGTTTTCGCTGATAAAAAGAGAACTGCTCACTGAGGAAGATGTGACTCAAAGATATCCCGATAGCCCGACTCTTTGGAAAATCTATCAAGACTATCAGAACGCCCTGTTAAATAGTGGTGGAATAGACTATGACGATATCCTGGTTTATGCGCACCGTTTGCTCTTGACCCAAGACTGGATAGCCAATATCTATCGAGCCAAGTACAAGCATATTTGTGTTGATGAAGCTCAGGATCTAAATAAGGTGCAGTATGAATTTATCAAAGCACTCTGTGGCGATGTGATCAAAAGTATCATGATGGTTGGTGATCCTAACCAAATGATCTATGGCTTTAATGGTTCGTCAGCAGATTATCTCTGTCAGCAGTTTGTACAAGACTTTTGCCCCAAGCGGTATGAGCTTAAAGAAAATTACCGAAGCACGAAGGAGGTGATCCGGGTTGCCAACAAGCTCAAACCAGACTCGCAACGTGAGCATGAATTTGCGCTTAAAGGCATGGTGGAGATTACTGGTTTGTCTGATGAAGGCGCTGAAGCCAAATGGGTTATTGAAAAGATCAACAGCCTTATTAAATTAAAAAAATACGATGATATTGAGGGAGATATATCCCCGAACCACATGGTGGTTATTGCCAGAAACCGATTTATCTTTTCCAGGCTGGAGCAGGCATTAACTGAACATAATATCCTCTATTCTTTAAGGAAAGGGGAGCGGAGGGCGGAACCCACATCGTTATTTGGAAAAGTATTAGATTACGCCATTCGGGTTAAATTGAACCCTAAGGACTGGGTCGATGGTAAAAAGCTCTGTGCACTTCTTGGTATTACACCCCCTACGGCTTGGGATGATCCTGACGTTCTAAAAAAATGGTCTGAACAGGCTGCCGTTTCTAAGGTGGTTTTCCCTGATTTGCAGGCAAAACTATTGGCTGCTGTACATAGTCTGGATGTCAGCGATCCAAATATTCGACAGTTCACCAGGAACTTTAAAAGAGAGCTGGATGCCAGGGCAGATTTATTAACACCAGAATCGACTGAATATGAATCAGGAATGCTTGAGTCGAATGAATTAGAAAGGAGTATCAAGGAGCTAGAAGAGTTTGAAAACTCTTGGACTCGATTTAAACAAAAAGGGTTGGGCGATTCATTGCAGGCTTTCCGCAACGCGTTGGCACTTGGTCAGCTTTGGGAAAATACCGTGCTTGATGGATTGACACTGAGTACGGTTCACACCATGAAAGGTTTGGAAAAGGACATTGTTTTTCTTATGGGGATGTGTGAAGGCGTTTTCCCGGATTATCGAGCCAGCTCAGCAAATGAGATTTCAGAAGAGCGTAATAATGCTTTTGTGGCAGTTACTCGTGCCAAACGGTGGCTGTATATCACTTATCCTAAACAACGAATGATGCCTTGGGGGGATATTAAATTTCAACGGCAATCAAGATTTATCACAGAAATTCAGGCATGAGTAGGGTCATTAGCAAACCAGAACATACGACACAAAACCGTGTGGTGAAATTATTTACCGACACGTTGGAAACCAAACTCACCAAAGCCCTGAAAATCAAACAGGGCATGATGCAAAACATGCTGACTGGAAGGATTCGGCTGATTGGAACTGGGGCTTTAGCCCCGGATATCGCCGATAAAAATAGGGCGAGGCTAAAGCCTCACCTCTAGAAAGAATAGGCCGATATGAGCAAATACGACATAGCCGGTTCTCAGGGTCGTTTTCAACCCGGTTCAGATAATCAGGTGCTGGAAAACAAGCTGGGTATTACTGAGCCAGCCGACAGGGATGAAGCGGAGCTGGTGTTACTGGAAAAACTCTATGAAGAGGTACTGCTGGAAAAATTACCTACGGCTACCATTACGGTTACTGAGATAAAAACGTGGCATCATCGCTGGCTTGGCAATCTGTATGAATGGGCTGGTGATGAACGTGCGGTGAATATGAGCAAGGGCGACTTTCAGTTTGCGGCTGCCGGACAAGTACTGCAGCTACTGAACAAGTTTGAACAGGCGCAGCTACAGCCTTTTACACCCTGTACCGGTTTTGCTACCGAACAATTGATGGAAGCCATTTCCATTGTTCATGTGGAGTTTATCCTGATTCATCCGTTTCGTGATGGCAACGGGCGTATTTCACGTTTGCTGGCAGATGTGATGGCGGTGCAGGCAGGGTATCCGCCGCTGGATTACAGTAGCTGGGATCAGAACAAGGCTGAATATTTTGCGGCTATAGGACAGGGGTTGAGCATGAATTATCAACCCATGATGGAAAGGGTCAAGCGAGCAATTGGAAAGCTGTAATCCCGGAAAATTTAGCGGGCCAGTTTTAAATGCTGGAACTTACTGTTTTTGGCTTTTAGCAGAGACTCGATGGTTTTAATCGGCTGGCCGGTTTCTATCGCCGTAGAACTGGCTACAGCACGCCGAATGTGTGATCGGACACTGGATTGCGTCGGTGATTTAGCCTTCATAGAGGTGATCCTGTGATCGGTGAGCTGGTTAATTATAGCATGCTGCTTTCGAATAATAAGTAGAACAATAGGGTAACAAGGTAAATGACAGGTGCAATCAACAAACCTGAACGGGCAACCCAAAATCGGGTAGTAAAGCTGTTTACTGAAAAGCTGGATTATACCTATCTCGGCAATCTGGAAGATAAAACCGATAACAGCAATATCGAGGTACGGCAGCTACATCAGTATTTAACGGCTAGAGGTTACAGCAGAGAACAGATCAACAAAGCCCTGGATAAACTACAAACCGCTACCAATAATCACGCCCAGGATTTATACCACAACAATAAGGATGTCTACCAACTGCTCCGTTATGGTGTACCAGTCAAGGTAGAAGCTGGTGTGCCCACAGATACGGTGCAGTTAATTAACTGGCAACAACCGGAGAACAACGACTTCTACATCGCCGAGGAAGTCACCGTATTTGGTAACAAAGAAAAACGCCCGGACATTGTGCTCTATATCAACGGTATTGCGGTGGCGGTGCTGGAGCTTAAAAACAGCCGGATCTCCATTGGTGACGGGATTCGTCAGTCGCTGGTCAATCAAAAACCAGAATTTATCGGCTCATTTTTCACTACCGTGCAATTTGTGTTTGCTGGGAATGATTCCGAAGGTTTGCAATACGGCACCATCGGTACGCCAGAAAAGTTCTTTCTAATATGGAAAGAAGACGAAGAAGACAACACTGGCTACAAGCTGGATAAATACCTGAGTAAAATATGCAATAAACAACGCTTTATCGAATTACTGTATGACTTTGTGTTGTTTGATGCAGGGGTTAAAAAACTGCCCCGTGTGCATCAGTATTTTGGTATTAAAGCCGCCCAGGAACATGTACGTCGCAAAGAGGGCGGAATCATCTGGCATACCCAAGGCAGTGGCAAGAGTATTGTCATGGTGCTGCTGGCCAAGTGGATTCTGGAGAACAACCCACAGGCGCGGATCGTCATTGTGACCGACCGGGATGAGCTGGACAAACAGATCGAGGGTGTATTCAAAGACGCGGGCGAAGCCATCTATCGCAGCAGTAGCGGCAGCGATTTAATGAACCAGTTGGGTCAGGCAACGCCTCGCCTGCTCTGTTCGCTGGTACATAAGTTTGGCAAGCGCCATGTGGATAATTTTGAAAAATTTATCAAGGAGCTGGAAAGCCTGCCCAGTCATGCGGTGGGTGAGTTATTTGTATTTGTTGATGAATGTCACCGGACCCAAAGCGGCAAGTTGCATCGGGTGATGAAAGCGATCATGCCCAGCGCGGTGTTTATTGGTTTTACCGGTACGCCGCTGCTGAAGAAAGATAAATCTACTTCGCTGGAGGTGTTTGGAAAATATATCCACACCTACAAATTTAACGAGGCCGTGGAAGATGGCGTGGTGCTGGATTTGATATACGAAGCACGCGACATCGACCAGCGTTTGAGCTCGCAGCAAAAGGTAGATGACTGGTTTAAGGCAAAAACCAAAGGCTTGAATGACTTTCAGAAAGCTGAGCTTAAAAAGAAATGGGGCACCATGCGGAATGTGCTCAGTAGCCGCTCGCGTATGGATAAGGTGGTGGCCGATATTATTTTCGATTTTAGCGTCAAGCCACGTTTAAGTTCTGAGAAGGGTAATGCTATATTGGTGGCATCGAGTATTTTTGAAGCTTGTCGTTATTATGATCTGTTTCAAAATCCAAATACCGGCTTGAAGGGAAAATGTGCGGTGGTGACTTCGTACAACCCACAAGCCCGAGACATTACCACCGAAGATACCGGCGCGAATACGGAAACCGACAAGGAGTATATCTATAAAACCTATGAAACCTTGCTCAAGGATGTGAATGCAACACCCGGTAAGACTAAAACAGGGGCCTATGAAGATGCGGTAAAAAACCAGTTTACCGATGAACCGGCCAATATGAGGCTGTTGATTGTGGTGGATAAACTGTTGACCGGGTTCGATGCTCCCAGTTGTACCTATTTGTATATTGATAAATCGATGCAGGATCATAGCCTGTTTCAGGCGATTTGCCGGGTGAACCGGCTAGATAGCGATGATAAGGATTTTGGATTTATCGTCGATTACAAAAACCTGTTCAAGAAGGTTGAGAATGCCGTAGCTGTTTATACCTCTGAACTGGATTATGATGATTTTGAAGCCGATGATTGTGATGTGCTGTTGAAAGACCGCTTAAAAATGGGACGCGAACGGCTGGATAACACCCTGGAAGCGTTGGAACTGCTTTGCGAGGATGTTAAAGCGCCCAGGGGTGATCTTGAACATATTCACTATTTTTGCGGCAATACCGAAATCCCCGAAGAGCTCAAAGCTCGCGAAGTACAACGCACGGCACTCTATAAAGCCACGGTCGCCTTTATCCGAGCCTATGCCAATATCGCCGATGAACTGGAAGCGGCCGGGTACAGTATGAGCGAGATAGAGCATATCAAAAAACGCATGGATCACTATGTAAAACTGCGAGAGGTGATCCGCAAGGCCAGTGGTGAAACGATTGATCTAAAAGCCTATGAAGCCGATATGCGCCATCTTTTGGACAGTTACATACAGGCGGATGACTCAGTGGTAATTTCACCCTTTGGCGATATGCCTTTGATTGATGTGATTGTGAAAAGTGGCATCGCCGATGCCATTAACACAATGCCTGAAGGTATTAAGGGAAATAAGGAAGCTGTTGCCGAAACCATTGAAAATAATGTGCGCAGCAAGATCATTAAGGATCACCTGCTTGACCCTGCCTATTTTGAAAAAATGTCGAAGTTGCTGGATGAGATCATTAAACAACGCAAAGAGAAGGCGATAGAGTACCAAGCCTATTTACGGCAGATCGCCGATCTGGCCAAAAAGGTAGCAGCGGGGCAGATTGATGATAGTCCAGAGCAATTAGATAGCCCTGGAAAGAGGGCATTGTTCAATAATCTTATTGATGCCATGCCTGAGAAAATAATTTCCGAAGATGATGCCAGTATGCATAAAATGGCATTAAAACTAACACTTGAAATAGATAGGGCTATCATCGATGTGCGCAGTGATGACTGGAGGGGTAACCACGCCAAAGAGCAGATAATCAAAAATGCACTTTATCAGGTACTTAAAGATGTACCCGCGTTAGAGCGCATTTTTGAAATTATCATGCAGCAGTCAGAATACTGATCGATGAATATTAGACTTAATAATATGGATGTGGAAGTTGTACAAAAGAACATCAAGAATGTTCACCTCAGTGTATACCCGCCAAAAGGTCATATAAAAGTATCCGCACCAGAATCGATGGAAATAGAAACGATTCGCGTTTATGTGATTTCAAAATTAGGTTGGATAAAAAGGCAACGAGAGAAATTGCGTGCTCAAGCGCGTGAGACACCCAGAGAGTGCATAGATCGGGAAAGCCATTACTTTAACGGTAAGCGCTTTTTATTGAAGGTAATAGAGCGCGATGCTGCCCCACAGGTGAGATTGTCTCATTCGAAAATCGAGCTTCAAGTTCGCCCCGGTGCTGATGAGGTAAAAAAGCGATTTGTGCTGGACGAGTGGTATCGCCAGCAATTAAAAGAAAAAGTCAGCTCCCTGGTCACCCAATGGGAAAAGAAAATGGATGTCTCGGTGGCACAATTAACCATCCGTAAAATGAAAACCAAATGGGGAAGCTGTTCGCCGGGATCCCGTTCCATTCGTATTAACCTGGAGTTGGCAAAGAAACCGCCTGAATGCCTTGAATATATCGTTGTACATGAACTGGCGCACCTGCTTGAGCCCTCTCACAATAGTCGCTTTATTGCGCTAATGGATAGATTTATGCCGAAATGGCGATTGTACCGTGATGAGTTAAATGCCTTGCCTGTGCGCCATGAGGATTGGCAATGTTGACAGCAGCGGATTCAAGGCTAATCGGGATAGGGAACTGCAAACCAAGACTTGACCTAATATTAAAAACCACTAAATCCGAAGACTATTCCTTCAATTTTCGCCGCAAGATCTCATTGACTTGGGCGGGGTTTGCCTTTCCTTTCGATCGCCTCATTACCTGACCGACGAAATAACCAAACACCTTATCTTTACCGGAGCGGTACTGTTCGAGTTGTTGCGAACTGGCTTTAATGACCTCGTCTATCAATGTTTCGATAGCGGAACTGTCAGTAATCTGCTTGAGTCCCCTGGTCTCGATGATCTTATCCGCGGTCTCATCAACCGACCACATGGACTCGAACACCTGCTTGGCGATCTTCCCAGATATCGTCTGATCTGCAATACGTTTTAGTAATCCTCCAAACCTCTGAGGACCGATCGGAGAGTCGCCGATATTCATGGCCTGTTTGTTGAGCACCGCAGACAGCTCTCCAATCACCCAGTTTGCCGCCAGCTTTGGTTGAACCGCACTATGTCTGAGGGTCTCCTCGAAATAATCCGCCACCTCCCGGCTGGCCGTAAGGATGCCGGCATCGTAGGTGCTCAGTCCGTAATCCTCAATGAATCGCCGCCGCTTCTCATCGGGTAACTCCGGCAATTCCGAGCGCAGCTCTTCAATCAGCTCCGTGGTAACTTCCACAGGCAACAGATCGGGATCAGGAAAATAACGGTAATCGTTGGCCTCTTCTTTGCTTCGCATCGGGCGGGTTTCATCCCTTTGCGAGTCATACAGCCGGGTTTCCTGTACCACCTTTCCACCGGCCTCCAATACATCGATCTGGCGCTCGATTTCAAAGTTTATCGCCCGCTCCACGTAACGGAAGGAATTGAGGTTCTTGATTTCCGTACGGGTTCCAAAAGATGCCTGCCCCTTCTTTCTCACGGAGACATTGGCATCACAACGAAATGACCCTTCCTGCATATTGCCGTCACAGATTTCAAGATAGCGAACCAGCGTGTGCAGCTTTCTCATATAAGCCACCGCCTGAGCGGCGGAACGCATATCCGGTTCCGAGACAATTTCCAGCAGCGGTGTACCGGCGCGATTGAGGTCGATACCGCTCAGTCCGTGGAAATCCTCATGCAGGGATTTACCGGCATCCTCCTCCAGATGGGCCCGGGTAATCCCCACCTCCTGCTCTACCTCACCTTCGGGCTCGATGCGCAGACGTCCGCTCTTGACCACCGGTAACTCGTACTGACTGATCTGATATCCCTTGGGCAGATCGGGATAAAAATAGTTCTTACGCGCAAAGACGGAATGGGTGGCCACCGTCGCCCCGATGGCCAACCCGAGCTTGATAGCCATACGCACTGCATTACGGTTTAATACCGGCAATACCCCGGGCAATCCCAGATCAACGGCACAGGCCTGGGTGTTGGGTGCTGCGCCATAGGCGGTGGATGCACTGGAAAATATCTTGCTCCGAGTTGCCAGTTGCGCATGTATTTCAAGCCCAATGACGGGTTCCCATTGCATGTGTAAATCCTCGGTATCTGGTAACGATTCAGCTCAGAGCTTGGGATAAAATCGAAGGGAAGCTACCCTCCGAATTCCTCATTCAAAACCTCGTGGTACCCTGGCATGCCAATCGGTCTCGCGCTGAAAATGATCGGCCACATTCAGCAACCTTTGTTCCGTAAAATAATTTCCAATGATCTGCAGCCCGACAGGCAACCCCTGCACTAGCCCGGCCGGTATGGATAAACCGGGCAACCCTGCAAGATTGACGGCAATAGTATTGATATCCGATAGATACATCGTAATGGGGTCATCCATTTTATCGCCCAGTCGAAAGGCCGTAGTTGGGGCGGTAGGCCCCATAATCACATCCACATCCTGAAATGCCCGCCGAAAGTCGTCACTGATCAGCCGTCGAATCTTCTGCGCCTTGAGGTAATAGGCATCATAGTATCCCGCCGACAGGGTATAAGTACCGATCATGATGCGGCGCTTGACTTCCGCTCCGAAACCCTCACCACGGGAACGCTTGTACATATCCTCAAGATCGCGCGGGTGTTCACAGCGGTGGCCAAAACGCACCCCGTCGTAACGCGCCAGATTGGAAGAACACTCCGCCGGCGCGACGACATAATATACCGGCACGGAAAGGCTAAGATTAGGTAAATGAATTTCCTTTAATTCGCATCCCATTGATTCGTATACGGCCAAAGCCTGTTCGATTGCCTCTACCACCCCCGGATCGAGTCCCTCACCAAAATATTCCGTAGGCAGGCCGATACGCAAACCCGCCAAAGATTGTCCGAGTGAAGCGCGGTAGTCCGGGACCTGAAGGTCGATACTGGTGGAATCGCGCGCATCGAATCCAGCCATAGCAGAGAGTAACAAGGCACAGTCCTCGGCCGTGCGCGCAAAGGGACCGGCTTGATCCAGGCTGGAGGCAAAGGCTATCATCCCGTAGCGGGAAACCAGGCCATAGGTGGGTTTCAAGCCGGTCACGCCACAGAATGAAGCAGGTTGCCGAATGGATCCTCCAGTGTCCGTGCCAGTAGCTCCCGGTACCAAACGCCCGGCGACCGCCGCTGCCGATCCACCGGACGATCCCCCGGGAACTCGATCGCTATCCCAGGGATTCCTAACGGGGCCGTAATAACTGGTCTCATTAGAGGAACCCATGGCAAATTCATCCATATTGGTCTTGCCGACCATGACCGCACCCGCATGGCTGAATCGTTCTATTACTGAGGCGTCGTAAGGCGATACAAAATTATCCAACATCTTGGACCCGCAGGTGGTTTTGATCCCATTGCTGCAGAAAATGTCCTTTTGCGCGATAGGTATTCCTGTCAATGGCCCTGCCTTTCCCGACCTTATTCGTTCATCGGCCTTACGGGCAGCGTCGAGTGCAAGATCCGGAGTAACCGTAATAAAGGTATTTAGCACACCATTAAACCGATCGATCCTGTCTAAGCAATGCCGAGTTAACTCCTCACTAGAGAACTCTCCCCTGCCCAGCGCCATGGATAGTTCGGTAATTGTTTTGTTATGCATCGAGAGTTCCCCAACAATGGCCGGTGGTCACTCGATCACCCTTGGCACCAGATACAATCCAGATTCTGTGGTCGGGGCGATATGTTGAAAACGCTCACGTTGATCAGATTCAGTTACCTTATCTTCCCGTAAACGCTGGGTTGCATCCTGGGGATGGGCCATAGGGGTTACTCCCTCCGTATCCACACCGTTCATTTGTTCGGCAAAATTTAAAATATCGGAAAGATTTTTTACATAAAGGTGAATATCTTCCTCGTTGATAGCCAAACGAGCAAGGTAGGCTATCTTTTTCACATCTTCCGTGTTTAAAGGCATGGCTTCACTCCGGGATTGGTTTTAACCTAGATCCTGCAAGTACAATAACTTGCAGGATCTAGGTTAAATATCTTGGCGCCAGTTGGTCAACATTTTTCGTCTACATTCCTTTAAGACCCTCAAAACCTCCATTCACTCAAGACAGTCAAAGTATCACATTTTTATAACTTGCCCAAGATTGGGTCCACTGCTAGAGTAGCGCATTCGTTAAAAATCGCAGAGTTATACAGACTATCATGATTGGCCGTGTTCTCGGTTTTTTTTCCAACGACCTTTCGATTGATCTCGGTACCGCCAACACACTGATATACATGCGTGGCGAGGGTATCGTGCTCAACGAACCGTCCGTTGTCGCCATCCGTCAGGACCGCACCGGCGGTACTAAGTCTATCGAAGCCGTGGGAACCGCGGCTAAGGGCATGCTCGGGCGTACCCCGGAAAATATTACTGCAATTCGGCCAATGAAGGACGGTGTCATTGCCGACTTCACCATGACCGAAAAAATGCTGCAGTATTTTATCCGTACGGTCCATCAGAGGATGTTCCGCCCCAGTCCGCGAGTACTGATATGTGTTCCTTGTGGTGCCACGCAGGTAGAACGTCGTGCGATTCGCGAATCCGCCGCAGGTGCTGGAGCACGTAAGGTCTATCTGGTGGAAGAACCAATCGCCGCGGCTATTGGTGCAGGTCTACCTATCGATGAGGCCAAGGGTTCCATGGTACTCGACATCGGCGGTGGAACTTCGGAGGTTGCTGTTCTATCCCTCAATGGCATCGTCTATTCAGCATCGGTTCGCATAGGCGGGGATAAATTCGATGATGCCATCACCAATTACATCCGACGCAACTATGGGATACTTATCGGTGAGGCCACGGCCGAACGAATTAAACATACCATCGGTGCGGCCTATCCCGGAAAAGAGCTGCTCGAAATGGAGGTCAAGGGGAGAAATCTCTCAGAGGGCGTACCGCGCAGCTTCACCTTAAACAGCAACGAAATCCTCGAATCCCTGCAGGAGCCCTTGTACGGCATCGTGAGCGCGGTAAAGACCGCCCTGGAACAGACCCCCCCGGAATTGGGTGCAGACGTGGCCGAGCGGGGTATCGTGTTGACAGGGGGCGGAGCACTACTGCGTGACTTCGACCGATTGATCATGGAGGAGACAGGGATTCCCGTAGTCGTTGCCGATGATCCTCTGACATCCGTAGCCACGGGTGGGGGGCGTGTATTGGAAATAATTGATGAGAAAGCCGGGCGTTTCCTGACCCTAGATTAGGACCTGCATAGTTAAGGCATCGGCATATAGCATGGCGCTGAATGTCTATCCGTAGTCTGTTTGCATTTCCACGAGGCAGTCATTAAACCCTTATTCTTTTTCGGTCCGTCACTGACCGCCAAGCTGGTGATTTTCACTATCATATCGATTGGCTTGATGACTATCGATCACCGATTCGATTCTCTGTACCCTGTGCGCTCCGTACTCAGCCTAATCGTACACCCCATGCAATCCTTTGTGGACCTGCCGGTGAAAGCAGGCCTGTGGTTGTCAGAGAATCTCACTACGCGACAACAGCTGCTCGAGGAAAATCGCCAGCTGCGCTCACAGCAGATGCTTCAAAACGCAAGATTACAAAAGCTATCCTCTTTAGCACAGGAAAACATCCGGCTTCGAAAATTACTCACTTCGGCTTCCAGATTCAAAGAAGAACGCGTCTCAATCGCAGAACTATTATCCGTTGACCTCGATCCCTACAAACAGCAAGTCGTCATTAGCAAAGGCGAGGTCGATGGCGTATATGTAGGTCAGCCCCTGCTCGATGCCAACGGCGTCATGGGCCAAATCACTCACGTTAATGCCGTAAGTGCTACAGCCCTCCTCATTTCAGACCCTAGTCACGCACTGCCCGTGCAGATTAACCGCAACGGTATGCGCACATTAGTGGTTGGAACCGGGAAAGCAGATACCCTGAGTCTGCGCCACATACCCGCTAGTGGAGATATCCAGAAAGGCGACGTTGTGAGTACTTCCGGACTCGGTGGGCGCTTCCCGTCCAATTATCCCGTGGCCCAGATCACTCACATCGAACGCCCCTCCGGAAAACCCTTTGCCGTCGTTACGGCAAGACCCTTTGCCCATCTGGACCGCAGCCGCGAGGTTCTCCTAGTCTGGCAAAAGTCATATCTCGCGACCACGCTTGCCAGCGGGAATTGAGAAACCATAGCCAGATATGTTGCTCAAGGACGACAGCGGGTTCAATACGAATGTCGCATTCCGGCACCGAAATAGGATAAAATCGACGCGCGCTGTACTCCTGAATACTCATCCGTCATGAGTATAACGCGCCAATACCGTCGCATATGAGGACTGTCTTCATGCATCACACCTCATCTATGGCACTAACAATATTACTAACCTTCATGGCCGCAATAGCCTTGACCATGGTGTCCTTACCAGAATGGGCTATATCGTATCGGCCCGCATGGATACCCTTGGTAGTGATCTATTGGACTATGGCTTTACCACAGATCATGGGGGTTGGTTTGGCCTGGTTTCTGGGCCTTTATATGGATGCAGCCCAGGGAACTTTACTTGGCCAACATGCCATTGGATACGCTATCACGGCCTATATCAGCATCCGCCTCCACCAGCGTATAA
>JBDLIZ010000029.1:0-19430 GCA_039714615.1 Pseudomonadota bacterium
ACCCTCGCAGCAAATCCCTGTCATCCGCGATACAGAATCCAGCCGGGAAATGGTTCTCGCTCAATGGGGCCTGGTGCCGAACTGGTCAAAAGAGCCGAAGACCAAGTATTCCACAATCAACGCCCGCATCGAATCTGTAGCGGAAAAGCCAACCTACCGCACTCCTTTCAAGCGCAGACGCTGCCTGATACCCGCTGACGGATTCTTTGAGTGGAAAGTGGTCAACGGCCACAAGATACCGCATCACATCCGCATGCGTAATCTCAGCGTCTTTGCCTTCGCTGGGCTATGGGATCGCTGGGAGGGTGAAGGACAGACCCTGGATAGCTGCACCATAATTGTGATGCCAGCCAATGAGGTCATGAAGCCACTGCATGAACGCATGCCGGCCATTATTGCGCCAGCGCATTATGATTTATGGCTTGATTCACGGATAACTGACAAGAACGAGATTATGCAGTACCTGACCTCTGCCCCATCTAGCCAGTTGAAGGCTTATCCAGTGAGCACCTGGGTGAATGTGCCAAAACATGATGACGAGCGGTGTATTCAGCCTGCGGAGTGACAAACATTCCCGAATTCACCTATTTTTGGGAAAGTTCAAACTCAGGCAGGTCCAGAATTCAGCAACTTAACCACCACCGAAAGCACTGCGCCGGTCGTAACCGGAAGTTCAGGGAACTCAGAGCTCCAGATGCCGCATAGTGGCGGCAGTACATATCCCGCTACCACCTGTAATAGGGTTTTTTGATGAGGTTGGCGTTATAATAGCGAGGGTCCGTGGTGACCTCTTCGGTCACCCATTCCGGCCTATCAAATAGCTGATCCTCACTTTCAAGCTCCACTTCAGCGACGATCAGTCCCTCGTTCTCACCGAAAAACTCATCGACCTCCCATGTAAGCGTGCCATAATCCACCTTGTAGCGGTTCTTATCGATCAGTGGTTTTTCGCACAGGCTGTCCAGCAGCTCATCCGCATCCGCGGCGGGAATCTCATACTCGAACTCCAGCCGGGAAGCCCCAACGGTAATGCCCTTGATGGTCAAGTAGCCTTTATTATTGATCGTTCTCACGCGCACTGTCCTTTCTTTGACCGTACTCAAGTAGCCCTGCCGATATCTTGTTGCGTTGGCCTCACGCCAGGCGCCTTCCTTCACCAGAAACTTCCGCTCAATTTCAGTGCCCATGATCCTTCCAAACCTCTCCGCCAGGTGTGTGAATAAGTACCATCAGTCTGCTACGCCGAAACCGGTTCCATTCCAATGATCCGCTTGATCGCCAACAGATAGTTGACGTTCTCATACTCTCCCAGACCAAGCATTTCCTTTGCGTGCAGCACGGCCTCAGGGTCCTCCGACTCCACTGCAACTGTTCTAATCGCTGCCCCGTTTACCAGTAGATCAGCAATCTCAGTAATGCAACCGTTAACAGTAAATCCAAAGCGACGTTTAATCACCTGTGCGGCGGACAAATCTTTATGTGGCCGAATGAGTTCAAACTGGAACTGGTCCAGGGTATAGCGTGACCGCTCAAACCGGGGAACAGGCACGCCGAGGGCGGGGAAAACCTCGTCGCGGATCGTCTCGACTACCATGGGGAATTCACCCTTCATGCGGGGCGCCCATTGCTCCAACCCCTGCACCTCTTTCACGATGACCTTGATGTCCATCTTATCATCGCGGATCTTTGTGTTGTTTTCGTTGTTGACCGCAGAAAGGACGTAGATCTCTCGACTCTCCCGATACTTTTCGCAGTGGGAGAGGCTTCGTATCTTGTCCTCCACGAGCCCGAAATTCTGCGCGAACGTGCGAAATTCATAGCGTGGAATAACTGTATTCATTGGTCGGTTTTAGCGGCTGATTTTCGCTCTGAGTTGGCTGTGAGTGGCTAATTCGTAATTATCACCTGAAAACGACAACTTAGACAGTCTTGTTCCTGAAAGCAACCTTCCCTACTCTTTCCTGCCATGAAGGATCTGCTGGTGTTACTCGCCCACCTTTTTCGATTCCAAGGACAGTGCCGTATCAGAAAAGTCTTACATGCCGCGTAGGATTTTTCCTACACGATCTGTCAGAAATATCCTACAAGGTTATCAGCCCTTGCCCACTGACTCGATTGGCACTCATTACTGTAATGTGTACTAGGTAATAATTTTATTCCGCAATAACGGAGGGAACCATCCGGGATGTACACATGGTAATGCCATACTGAAGATATCTGATCGGACCTAACCGCTTAATATATCACCAGACAAAATGGTCCGGGGGCACTAACCATATCAAATAACAATCGATCACCATTCTTCTGTTGTGGGCGAACCATACCCGACACCAAGGTGCTTTCTATCAGCACGCGCAATGGTTGCCTCATAAGGAGGAATGGTCATGACCGTATTATTAATTTGGTCCCTGGTAGATATTCAATCACCACGCATCATCACATCCGATAAGCATGTGATTGATCTGTTGGAAACAGACCCCGTCATTTGGGCAAGCTACATCTCAGAGGAAAACAAACTGCGAGTGTTGGCAGAAATTCATCGATGGGAATCTGCGGTTGCGGCTGGAGCGGACGCAATAGAAGCCCACGGATATGCTGTTGGAGGTATTGGCGTTGATTTCCAGACTTGGCTCATAAAAGAGAGTGAATCCTGTTATAGCTAACGTCTTTTGTGATGCAACAAAACTGTATCGCTATTGAACAAATGGGTATCAAT
Organism: Pseudomonadota bacterium; assembly: GCA_039714615.1. Lineage (GTDB taxonomy): Bacteria > Pseudomonadota > Gammaproteobacteria > JAAEPA01 > JAAEPA01 > JAAEPA01. The sequence goes on from JBDLIZ010000029.1 coordinate 2,717, forward strand.
TGGACACTTGCCCTGAGGCCGGTGCTTGGGTTGGTATATGTCAGGAATCTGTGAGAGCGGGCTTCTGTGGGTAAGAGGTTAGCTTGCCTCCCGTGTTTACAGATCATCCCAAATCGGCTAATTTCCCTCTGCACTTGCGTGTCTTTTACACCCCATTCAATTGAGGAGAACAACATGCCTGGATCATTCGAGATATTTAAAGATAAAGCGGGTGAGTATCGCTTTCGTTTAAAAGCATCAAACGGTGAAATCATTCTTGCCAGCGAAGGGTACAAATCGAAGTCCAGCTGCAAGAACGGTATCGCCTCTGTCATGAAGAATTCAGCCTCGGCTTCACGGTTTGAGAAAAAGGAAACGAAAACCGGTAAGGCCCGTTTCAACCTGCGGGCGGGCAACAACCAGGTCATCGGAACTAGTGAGTCGTATAGCTCTACGGCCGCTCGAGACAATGGCATCAAGAGTGTCATGAAACACGCACCTAAGGCGGTCATCAAGGACACGACTGGATAATCGTTATTGTCGGTCGTATGTGCCGCATGAACCCCGCTGCGGCGGGGTTTTCTGTATCAGGGAATGACCTGTTCTGGCCGTTCTCGGAACTAGTGGCTATTTGGTGGGAATGTCCGGAGTTGCATTTATGACCTACAAATATTGCCATTAAACGGCAAATCTCTCCCGTAAGCAGCATTGTATCTGGGAGTATCCATGCCATAAATTTAGCCGAAGTGATGATGAGGGTGCAGGTACGGTAGTGTCAGATACTACCCCTTCGTGGACGGTGGAAATGGGTGTCACCTTTGCAGACACGATTTGTGTAGAAAAGTTGATGTATGTGATTTTCTGGTTAGGCAACAGCCCACCAGTTTTCTATCCGATTAGTATAAATCGGATTTACACATCACATCGCATGACTGTGTGGTGTAACTATTGTGGTGATGGCCGCACTCTCCTCAGCTGATTAAACTGTGCTCGGTCACGCATCACAGTAGGATTCTTAGGATCGATAACTAGCGCCTTGTGGTTATAGGCTTCCGCGCGGCCTAAGTCATTACGAAGGATCATTATACTGCCCAGCCCACTTAATGTGCTTGGATTATCCGGCTCAATCGTTATGACTTTCTGAAAGGCATCATTAGCTTTGTTAAGTTCGTTGATTTCATTATTTTTCATATCTAACTGACGATATTTGATTGCCATGTTCTTATGAAGTTGTCCTTTCAGGTTTAGTATGGCTGGGTCATTTGGTAATTTTTGTAAAGTGTCAGTGATATATGCATCGGCCTGTTGAAGCACTTCAGTTGCTGCTGTCTGATCCCTGCGATCCAATGCAGATAAGCCCATAGATTCCAGTTTACTTATCTTAATTAATGCAGGCTCTCTCTTATCCATCCAGGCCTCTATCTCTGTTAGTTTAGGCTCACTGCTCTCGATCCATTTCTTGCTGCTGTAGAACATACTGGTTAGCATTTCATCGGAGACCTCTGATAGGTCTCTACCAGGATCGTCCCATCGTGGGCCAAATAGCCAAACCAGTGCGAACATTGTTCCAGCTAAAGACTCAGAGGTTCCGCCAGCCAGGCAGGCTTCATGGAACATCTTGTGTACTGCTTGCCATGGTCTGGATTGATACTGTTCGGGAGTTCTTGATTCATTTTCCTCTTGGCAATAGGCATCATGCACGACGGCAGCCTTCAAGAACTCAAATTTATATCTACCATCAGTAACAGACAGCCCAAGACGTGGTACCGATGCACCATCAGTGTAAGTTCCCTTTGGAGCAATCCATATTTCCCCATTGGAGTCTGTGAATATCAGTTTCTCATCCATCAATTCCATCAAATCAGAAATTCCGACTTCCTTAAGAGTAATATTATTGGGATTGAAGTTGGTATCGTCATTGGGGCCATTTTCGTCATTAGGTTGATCATGCCAACATGAGGTAAGCAGAACGACACTGCATACCAGTAACAATAAGTTGCGGTAATGGGAGAGCATTGACTTTGTTCTGCAAATATTAATAATCATGTTGCTCAATTCGTTCGAAATTGATGGAAGCTAGTAATGCCCTTTAATATTGGTGATGTAATCAATTAGGGGCCAGTTGGTGCCATATTCCCATAGTTCTTTAGCCACTTTTCGGCACGTTTCTCAGGTAGCCACTCAGTAAACGTGTCGCCATAGAATTTAGATTGCGGTCCACTTTCAACGTACATAATGTAGCGGCCATCAGGCGTTTGATATACGGATTCAGTCCAGCCATTGGTGCTTGGGTCTAGGTGTACTCTCTCGCCCAAGTGTTTCGCGCCTTTTAACTCAGTAAAAATCGTCTGCTCGCCCTCACCTTTAGGTGTCTGGCAGCCAACAAGAAAACCTATAACCAAAACTAGCAAAGTCAACTGTCTCATAATTACCATCCTCATCCATCGACATTGAAGATACGACTAGTGGAGATTTTGTAGGTATTCCCATCCGTCGTAATAACAATGTCGTTTTGATATATCGCCTGATGATCCCTCACAGATGCGGGGATTTTATCAGCTGTTGATCCCCAAGATGTTTGTATGATTCTGTAGACGTTCGCATCTACCAATCTTTGCAACACTGCCTTGTTTGGATGACCATGTGTATTACCATTTCCGACGGATATGACCGCTATCTCGGGTTGGATCACGGCAAGAAAGTTCGCCTCGGAGCCATTATCAGCTCCATGATGATCGACATGATAAACGTCAATTGATACACCATTATTTTGCAAGAACTGACCGACGGCTTCTTCCACGCGAGCGTTTTCACTACCAGCGGATCGCCCAATCATGTCGCCCGAAATTAAGTAATCAAAACCGCCAAATGATAGCAGAAAGGAAAGACTCCGTTCGTTCTCGGTGTTGACGTTAGCTACTTTGGTTGAGCGATCACGCACGAAACCATTTGCAGCCAAACATGTGAGTGTTGCACCTCCTCCAAGATCTATCTGGAAGGAATCCACATCGGTTTGATCATTTATTGATGTGCGGTTTCCAACGGCATCAGCCATCCCTATATATTTTGCATATGCAATCGTATCTGGATGGCTTACGTCGCCGCGATCGACGAAGTGCAGCACCCTAACATCATCATCGAGTCCAAGCTCATCAGGGTCGGGATCAATAAAGGGCACGGTACCAAGCCAATCCTCATCCCCGTCACTATCATCATCTCCGGCAGCGCCAGGAACAATATTAGGCCCCAGTAGGAAACTACGGCCGTGATTTGCACCCGCTACGGAGCCGCCGATATGATCAGCGTCATAATGTGTCACGATAAAATGATCAACTTCCGTGATGCCCCGTTTATGTAGTACGGCACCGACAATCCTGCCGCCTGGACGATTTGGTATATCACCAGCGTCAATTAACACAACTATACGATCTCCTGATGGGTCAGCCGGACCACGGATTAACGTACTATCGCCTTGACCCACACGGATGTTGACTACCTCAACTTCCGACGCAGACGCCGTGAGCATTGAGTCGACAAGCAGAATTAGACCGACGCATATCGTCAAGCATCCTTTGGCCATTACAATCCTCTCCGAAATAAGTTATTGATATTTTTGCTCGCCTACCTTGCGTTTCGTATTACGAGATATAAGTCAATAATAAGCTGTGACATGTATAGGTATGTACTTATCATGTCAATTGTGGGAAATACGTATCTTGCTTGCATGATGCTGAATTGCCAATACATGACCTCTCGGATATCGAGTATCCGGAAAACACGATTTCGAAAATTCGGTTCGGGACTGGTTCGGTGTTCGGTTTCAAGAAGCCCTCCCGCTTCTTCGGCTTACCCGCGGCCCGCTCGGAATCGACCCCCACTGGGTTCGGGATATGATCGGTTTCGGTCATCGATGGGAAGGGCCACCGGAAAAGCATTTGGGATTCTTAAACTTCGTGAGCCATAAACAAAGAGATCGGGGGACTCATAATCCCTTGGTCGAAGGTTCGAGTCCTTCCGGGCCCACCATCTCTCATAGAAATCATTGGCTTATGACGCCGAGACCAAGGGACTGGAATCCCCTGGTGCATCCCATAGCGGACCGAATGGAGCGTTAATTCCGGGGAGCGCAGGCGACTGCTGTAAATGTTATTTTGGACCTGCCTTAAGTTTGCCTGCATTCCAAAGTCTAAAGCTTGAACTTCCTGGCACAGATGCTCTCGCATGATTAAAAGCTGCTCCTACTGTTTTTCCATCTAGCTGTGTTGCTTAATAACTAAGAAAATATCGTACCAAGCAATTCTTTAAAAACACCATCAAAGTCTTTTTCATTTCCAATAGATAGAAGATTGCTCAACACCGTTTCCTCGGTATTAATATTTATTGCCTCTAAAAAACACTCTCCACTACTCCAAACCGTAATGCGTGATAGAAAGTTAGAAGACTCGAAGTCAATTCGAGTGCTTACATTATCGATATCCTCGGGTGATTCAGATACCTCATATAACAGCCCATTATCTTTAAACAGTTGGTCATTAATTCGTATCCATTCCTTAAATGCCGGTACTATGCCATTCATCGCAACTTATCCGCTCTGTGAATAATATTCGTTGCGTTTGGCATTTGAGGAACAGGCAGTCCTTTTTTAGTTGCCAGTCTCCCTTCAAGGGAATTTGGCCCGATAACTTTAGACCAGCCTTGATTTGTTGATTTCAAGGCAGACGTAGGGACATCAAATTCCACATAACGGCTACCAGGAGCAGCCTGCTTGAGAAATGCACTTGCATCCGCCGGATCAGCCACATGCGTCGTCCCTGAATAACTTTCCTGCACCTTCTTTGATTTTATCATAGCTTTATGTTCGGCTTTTGACATCCATCTCCCTACAGTAGTTGTTCCACTCTTTGTAGCAGCACGCTTGGCACTTTTCTTAAATACCTTTTTTAAAACCCAAGCCCCCCCTTTATGAACGACCTTAATACCACCTTTAATTAATCCGCCACCTCCACCCGCCATGCTTGCGTAATCAATCGATCGCCCAACTGCATCAGCTAATTCATCAAATTCTTCATCTAGCTCGTCTTCGAATACGTCCGGATCCGCATCTCTGCCAAACGGTCCTTTAAGTTTGTATTTTGGATTTAAATTTGGACAACTTGAGTTTTGCACTGCTGCATGTGTACAGTTATCTCGAATCCATTTTTTCTCAGCTTCCTTTGCCATCTTAGCAAGAGCCCCTGCATCTCCACCTAGAGTTCCAGTAGCAAGCCCATCCGGATCCACATACCGCATCGGATTTTGTAATGCAAACACATAAAGATTAGCCGCACGCGGATTCAGATTGTCCAGGTCCGGCGCAAACCGGTATAGCGGGTCGGCCTGGGTCCAGGCCAGACTCAGCGTGTCGTAATACCGGAACCCGTAATAGCTCAGCGCCGAAACTTCGTCGAAGTGCTTGTCGTTGAAGCGGCGATCAAAATCACTGCCAGCACCGACCTCCTCGATGATCTCTCCAAAAGGGCCATAGAAGAACCCGGCATTCGTATTGCCCTGGTCGTCCAGCGCAACAATGAGGTTTTGCAGGGTGGAGTGGTATAGATATTCGATGGTCTGGTCATCTCCCACCCGTTCGATACGTGCCACCGATTGTCCCAGGCCGATGGTGGTGCGGGTTTTTTCCATTGCGCCGTCGGCGCCGTACCAGATTTCCGTCGGGCCGAAGAAGAAGCGGGTGCGCACCGGATTACCAGCACCATCTTTTTCAATGGCTAGGTAACGCTGGCCGGTATGGTCGTAAAAATAGGTCTCGCTGCGACCAGCTTGGGTGACTTTGCGTTGCAGGTCATCGCCGTCATAAACGAAGTCCCAGACATCTACAACGGCCTCTCCCGGACCCGTCAGTTCCTCGCGGCGGGTGATGTTGCCGCTCTCATCGTAGATAAAGCGTGCACGAAGGGTACCACCGGTGGTGTCGCGTAGCTCATCCACCGCCTGCGGGTCCACCGCAGCGCCTGGTGCACCGGTCATCCCGTCGTAACGGTAACTGACGTCCCGGGCACGGACCTGCAGAGCTGCCGGCGCGGTTGCACCTGGCTCTAGCCGGGCACGCTCAAGTCTTCCCGCCCGGTTGTAGTGGTACTCGCTTGAAAATGCGCCCAGCGACGTTTCCGTGGCACTGCGCAACTGATGCCGGATATCGTATTCATAATGGAGTGTCCGCGTCGTGGCGCCCAGGGACTGAGTCAAGTTCTTAACATCGCCAAAGGGATAATAGTCCAGTGAATGAACCGTTACCTCTGCGCCGCCGGCGCCCTTAACGCGCATTTCGGCAATGCGGCCCATGGCATCATAGCCCCAGCGGGTATGCTGAGTACCGTTGGCGGAGAACCGGTCGGTGACCATCCCTGCTAGGTTTCGCTGATTGCGCGCCAGGGGTATGATGACTGCCGCCCCACCCAGCTCCACCCGTTCCAACAGGCCACGAATATCATAATGGTAGCGAACTTGGGTCGGCAGCTGCGGTGACAGACCGTCTGCATACCAGGCCGAGCGTACCTGGCCCAAGGCGTTATAAGTGGTTGCGATCTCCCGGCCTGGCTGCGCGACTGAGGTATCGGGCGCACGCCGCTGTTCACTTATCACATTGCCACGGGCATCGTAGGCATAGTTGATCCAGTCCTGGTTCGGAAACTCGACACGGGTCAAGCGGCCCAGACCGTTTACCCCCTGGTCGTAGGTATAGGTGATGGTACCGATTCCGTAGGCGGCAATCTCGGTGTCACTCATCTTGCGTTCCCGCACGGTGCGGAACGTAATCCTGTCGTAACCGTCGTATACACTGACAACCTTGAACGGCGCAGGATCGTTCCCAGGATGGGGTGAAATCGCCTCGGTCAGGTTGCCGTTCAGATCATACTCGTACTCGTAAATCTTCCCGGCACGCTCGATGCGTGTGCGTCGCAACAGGAAATCGTGTACCAGGAGGGTTTCCTGCAATTCTGGATCTATGATGAGTTTTTGATTTCCTTCGTATACATAGCGTGTCAGCGCATTACCTTGTCCGGTTGCCTCGATGACTTCGATGAGGCGGTCGAAGATATCTGTTCGTGTGGTCTTGTGTGCATGCATCGCCCCCAATGCGCCGGGGTGCCCCTCGCGTTCCAGGGTTTGGGTTTCGCGCCCGTTATAACGGGTTTCAAACGTTGTCACCGCATGGTCGGTAGTAGCAGGGCGTGCGATAAATCTGATTCGATCCAGGCTGTCGTATGAGTAACGATAGGTAATAACTGCATTGCCCGGGCTGGACGGATCGGGTCCGGTGTATGCCTCCAAACGCCCCGCATCATCGTAGGTAAAGTTTTCAATGGCATCCTCGTTACCGGCCTCGGTAACCATCTTCAACAGCCGTCCCGCACCATCATATGCAGAAACCTTCCCAGTCCAGCGGTCCTCATCGAATTCGATGCGTTGCTTTGCAGTAACGACGCCATTGGCATCATCGTAGGCGGTAGCTGACACCTTCTCGAGTTGGTAACCGTTGATCTGATTGACCGACACCCATTCGGCCAGCGAGCGCCCGAAGCCATCTATATCACTGCGAGTCGTAAACAAGACACCGTCTTTTTTATTCGGCCCACGAGTTTCCAGAACGGCCCCGGTGCCGTTGTCGGTGTCGATTTCAGTCACTAATTCGGGTTGTCCGTCAGCCTGCTGCTTCGTACGCACGGGAAACCGTAGGAAACTGTCGTATTCAATTTCGGTTCCACCGTTCTTGTTGGGCTTGATAATCCTGTGCGGATTACCGGCCGGATCATGCCCCTCGAACTTAGTCGTGGCGACCTTTGTATCGTCGATATGTGTATGGGTCCGGATCAAGTGGAGCCCGGCTGGGTCGTACTCACTTCGAGTGCGTGCAATCAGCACATCTTTCTCCCCGATACGTTCGAAGGTCTGCTCATCCCCGGTTCGCAGCACAAAGGTGTTGGCGTCGGCAAGGTACAGAAAATCACGCCGCATGCGGCGATCCCCCGCATGCGGACCGCCTTCCCCCTGAGCGGAGTGGGTCTCACGCACCACTGCGATCTCGAATCCGTCTGGCTGCAGTTTCTCAACGGTTTGGATTTCGAGACGCGGGATTTCCGTGGCTTCACAAACCGCTATGGTCTGATCGTCACGACAGGTGTACGTCCGGGTTTCCACGGGGAAAACGTAATTAGTGAGTTTCTCTATATCAAGTTCGCCCCATTTGGTGCGGATGATACGGTGAACATTCCCCGACGCGTCATCGGGATGAACAAATTCCGCCGTCAGCCGTCCGGTGGGGTCCACACGATACCCATACCGCCTGATCGTTTTGCGGTTGGTGGGACTGACTATTGACGCTTCGCTGAAGCCGCGAAACCGTGTGACATTGAGCACCCTGCGGTATTGGGGACTCATGTAGGTGTAGGTTGTCTTGATGGACGGATCCGCACCCTGCCCCTTGTTGACCTCGACGTTTGAAACCACCCATTGCTTTGTGGGTACAGACTCAAGGTTCTTCGGGTTGAAAGTGTGCGAGGACAGAACATCCTTGCGCACAACCTCACCATCCGTGATCGGCGCATAAGTGACGCGCATCCGCATTCCTCTGCCATTATCGATCTCCCGCAATCGGCGTAGAGGCTGGCTGCCTTTGGGGAAGCGTCGCAACGCCTGCCAGAATCCGGCTGTATCGTGGCCAGGAAACGGCTGAAAAAACTGCAGGATCTCCGGATACCCATCCCCGTCCAGGTCTACTGCCGTTCTGCGGGTCGCCCACTTGTGCTGCCTGCTTGGAGGTTTCGCACCAAATACCCGGATTTCATCTGACAGCTTGTCCGCAAAGGCGGGAATGCCATCCGACGGCGGCAGTGTGCCGGCACCACCCAGATTAAAGTAAATACCTGGGTTGCGCAGAAGGTGTTTATGCAGGGTAATATCCGGAAAGAGCGTCCTGCCCAGATTGATCCAGTCCACCAGACCATCTTGGTCGACGTCCCGCGCCTGCAAGGTGGACAGCTTTTTCGCCTTGATGATGACGTTATGCTCGTTCCAGTCAATCTCTGTTGCGCCATCAGCCGCCGCAATAATCGTCTCTGAACTGAAAATTGAAGGGCTCGCGCGGGAATACAGCAGAAACGGTTCTTCGCCAAAGCGGTCACCATGATTGTAATAGACCTGCAGGTTCGGCCGGTTATCATCATGCGGATCTCTGAATTTAACCAGCAAATCCGGCAACCCGTCGCCATTGACATCGGTGAGGGTGGTGGATGTGCGCGCCCAGCGGAATGGCCGTACGTTCGGATTTTCCTGTGGCTTTGGTGGCATCATCATACTAGAACTGATCGTGATGCCTTCTGCGACTTTGGGCGCCTCCCAGCCAAAGCCCAGCTCGAGGCCCGGATTGTAGGATGCCGCACAAGCGGTCTTGCTGGCCTCGAGTTCGAAGGATTTATTGACCTGATCCCAGTTGCCAAAGAAAACGTCCCAATTAACCCTGCCGGTTCGCACCTCTGACGTGGTATTACTAATCATTACATCAACATCGCCATCGCCATTAATATCTCGAATAGTAAAATTCTCACCGCTCCAGCTGCCGGCGCCCATACTGGAACTCTTGATATCACTGTCCATCGTGAATGGTGCGAGCAGTACTATTGGACTGTCATTCCCCCAACCACCAGCACTGCGTTCGTAAACCAGCCAGACATATCGCCCGCAGAGCCAATGGGAAGTAGCACGGCCCAGGCAGAATTTTTCCTTGGGTTCAGGATTCAGATTGCCCGTATCCAAATCATGCGGCGGATATGGGGCGCAGAATCCAGGCATATTGCAATCATTACTGCAAGGTACCGGAGATGTAGGATCAATGCAGGGATCGCAGAGCGGGATTGTCTTGCCAGAATCGTCCTTTATTTCGCCATCCTTTTGCCGACTTTCAAATTGTTGACACTGTCCGCTCTCCTCCTTACCGGCCCGTGACTGCTTGAGAATTCTGCAGGAACCTGCACCACACTCCTCGTTAGTGCACGGTTGCGGCCCGGTGCGACACAGGGGCGGGTCCTCCCCGGGGCACGGTGGGCGTGCAAAACCCAGGTCCGCAGGCACTTCGCCTGAATTGTCTGCCGCAGGTACCAGGGTATTCGGGTCATAGGCATTGTTGTCATAGACAATGCTGGTCAGCAGTTCGGACACGCCATTGCCATTGACATCAATAAAATGATAGGTCAGGCGGGTACCGGTATTGCCGCACTGCCTGCGCTCCTTGTTTCGCAGATTGCGCGCCAGCACACCGGTCAGGGAGCATTCGATGCTGACATTGGAGCCGGGCTCTTTCGCAGCATCCACCCATGCCGGCGGGACCGGCAGTGTTTGTTGCGGGCCTGAACTCGCGAAACCTGTGCCTGTATTGCGCTGCACTTTAAATGCACATTTTCCTTTACCGTCCTCAAATACCAGATCAGTACTTTCAAGCACCAGGCGGTCCTGCAAGCCATCACCATCGTAATCGAGCAGCATGGTGTGTTCCGTGGTCCAGAATCCACGGTGCCGCTGGCCACCCGCGATGCCATAGGTCTTCTCGACATCGTTCAGTGGTGTCAGATCGAAGCTGGAGTCCTCTATGTAGTCACCTGATGGACTGTCGTTGTAGTTGAAGGTCAGCGGCGGCAGGGTGGTCGGGGTTGCAGTTACATCTGGCGCAAAAGCAGTCTCGGTGACTGATGCCAGTAACCGGTGCGGTGCGGCACTGCCGCCGCAACCAAGGGCATCCCGGTCATAGGCCAGCGCGATCTTACGGACGGGACGCCATCCGGCGCCCGCACTATTCCTTACCCTGGTTACAATGGCATCGAGTGTGCGCTGACCCTTGAAGCGCACGTGAGTAAGGCCCTTGGCGAGGAGTTGCGCCCCGACACCAATCTTTTTACCGCGACAGGTCAGGATGCGGCCGGAAAATTCAACTTGTGCGAAATGACCCGCTATCGAATCGTGGTGGGAATATTCGATCCGGACGATGTGGAAATCACGAATCTTGCGGCCCGACTCAACCATTTCATAATAATAATGGACCTCGTTACCATGCACGTCGCGATAGGTCGACAACGGCGCTGAACCAAGAATCTCAAAAAATCCTTTCGGTGTTCCAGAATGGAAGATTCCTTCGAAGCGCTCTGCCTGGCCGAATAGCCAGACACTGCCATCCACTTGCCGAGCTCGCCAGACGGCTTCTGATCCGGGCTTGAGCCGTTCGTAGCGAATATTGGGATCTCGAACAGCCCGGTACGCCTTTTCCACATCGGGCAACAAGTCGGGCTCGACCACAACTTCAAGGCGTTGGCCACCGGACAGACCGGACACATAACGGCGCAGTTCACCTTCCTTAACCTTGTTTTCGGGGTAATCCGTATCAAAATCAATGCTGGGAATCGTCAGGCTCCAACCGGCGGCAATGGTGCCGTACGTGCCTGACTGGCTCGAATAATTCAGGGATAGGCTTGGTGTGGCATCGCCACGTCCGGGAGGAACCGAGATCGGAATTAAGTAGTTAAACGCTCCGGTCTGGGTAGCAACATTGCTGTCGCCATCCTTGATATCGTTTGCTTCCGGCGATGAACCACTCAGAACAGGCGCAGAGACTTCAACAATATCACCAGGCGCGCTATACAGGTTGGCACTAACAATTAACGTCAATAACCAGACTAACAAAGGAAACGCACTGGAAGATTTCTTGTTAATTGTTCTCCTCCATGTGGTTCAAAGTCACTCAAATGTTCACGCACATCCAAACAGTGATAAAAACTCTCAAAAACGCTATATATTGTATTTTGCTAATAAAGCTCAAACAGAAAGGGTACCGAATTTTAATTAAAGACCATTAATTCATTATTGCAATAATTGTTATTTCCGCTCCGATTGAGATCCCATGAACGGCAACCCCCTCCGGAAACCGCCGTTCGGAATGTCGGTTCGGGAAAAGTTCGGTGTTCGGTTTCCTGAAACCCTTCCGCTTCTTCGACTTACCCGCGACCCGTTCAGAACTGCCCACCACCGGGTTCGGAATGAGCACGGTTTCGGTCGGTGATCGGATGAGCCGCCGGAAAAAACCCTTACGCTTCTTTACCTTTCTGAATCAAATAGTTGGACTCCGTGTTCCTCATAATCCCTTGGTCGAAGGTTCGAGTCCTTCCGGGCCCACCATCCTCATAATTTTCATGGCGTTATGGCATCGGGACCAAGGGATTTATAGTCCCCTGGTGGGTGCCGTGGCGGGGTCCCTGACGCGAGATAGTAATTCCATCGCACGCTGAATATCCCCCCCTCGCGCAGGATGGTAATACTCTGTTCTTCTGTGAATCGCTTGCGCTTCATTTTGGGACCTCCCTCGGCCAGAATTATAGGAAAATCCCACATCAATAATGGACCGAATTACGGAGATACGGTCACACCCAAGATCATCGTCACGTAAAACGTGGGCATAGCTACAGATATTAGCTACTATTTCTGCTGCGCTCATTTATCTTCTCTTAGAATGGTATTTCATCATTAAATTCATCTGCAGCCTGACTTGCTTCATCTGTTGAATCTTGAGTTACAGGCAATCGCGCTGATGGAGAAATTGCCCTAAACACTTCTCGGAACTCGTTCTGGTTATTTAACCTGATGAGTACTGGATTCTCACAACTCGACGCTTTACCGAAGAGAACTGCGTGTCTCTCTGGAATTGAGGATAATGCACTAGCGTAATCTCTGCCCACATAGTTAGCGAGAAAATCCTTACTTGTTTCGTCAAAAGTACGCATAGCAAAGATAGTATTACACTGATTAAGTATTGTTTTAGTGACATTAGCAGTGCGTTGTGTAACTAGAATACAGCCAAGCCCGTATTTTCTACCTTGAAGAATCGCTCTAGCAGTACCACTTGTTGCATTCTTATCACCTTCACTTACAACAGAATTCCATTCTGGCACTAGTGAATGCGCCTCCTCATAAACAAGGCAAGCTCTGGCTGTAGTAGACATCTCATTTGAGAGTATTTCGAGAGATGCTTCAGATATGATCTGTGTGATCTCTACAGGTGTAACTGAAAAAAGGCCTGCAGTCCGGTGCCAAACGCCAGAGTCTTGATAACTCTTAGGCTCACTCTTCTGCTTTGTCGCTACAAATGATGATGGATTATATATTTTTAATTTCCGTGGATTTCCTGAATCCAGGAATTCTGCCAAATCTGCATATATTGCTTGGCTCAGATTCGGCAAAGAGCCGCCCTTCTCTGGATTATTATCAAATGCTTCCCGATCTTCTTTTGATGCAGCTTGGATTTTTGATAAACACGCATCCTCATAGGCTGCATCATAGAAGTCACTCAATTCTTGTACATATTGATTGGTTAAATCCAAGCAAATAACTTTAATATCATTGGCGATCAATCTCTCGATTAGTTCAATTGCTAACATTGATTTGCCGACACCTAGGATTCCAAGAATTGCCGTATTGTGTGTGACTAATTCATGGATATTGCTAATCTTTGTTTGATAATTAGACTGAGGAAAATGCCCAACAGAGTCCACCTGAATCTGATAACCACTCTTACTTTCTAGGTAAACTGGTTCATTAATATTCGGAAGCCAAGAGCATTGCTTAAACTTTGCATCCTCTGTATCCCAGATACCTATTTGCTGAGCCTGACTCCTCAAATACCCAAATGTATTTTTCTGTTGTACAACCTCTTCTTTTGTTAGCCCACCAACTATTTGATAAAGAACCTTGTTGTCTCCTACTTTTGCTGAAACAAGTCGCCCTTCCTCAAGGTCCGCATTCTCCACAACTTCAAAATAAAGCCTCTCTATTGAGGTGTCTTGCGCAACCAATCCAACAATATTTGACTGCTCTTCAATTTGAATACCTTCTCTCGCACAAATATCTGCCAGTATCTGCTCTTCTACCGTATAAGCCGATTCACTAAATGGTACGCCACCAACAATTTCCTTGCTGCCATCTGAAAGGCTCTTTATATCTACAGTGCGGACTAGGATTCCTTCTGAGCGACCTACATAATCTAGTGCAACTAGCAACTTAGTGGGGCCATGTTTATCGTGAAGTAAAAGTAGATCATGTTTATTTATATCGCCCTGATATTGCTGTCTTAGAAGCACAATTCCAGGCTCTTGAAATGCCACGATTTGACCAGCGACACCAGTTATCGTCTGATTAAAAAAAGCATTTTTTATTCTGTAAAAAAAACCAATTACAAAGTCGCCTAGAGACCACCAAACCGTCACGCCTAGTACAATGCTTATAATCGCGACCTCTAAGGCTGAATCCAAGTGATATGAAAATATCGCGAATAAAACTAATGGTGTGTATACGAACTGGGGGAGACCTAAATATTCCAGACTCACTCTGAGTCGATTCGATAAGTTTCTCGCCCAGTCTGTATTTACCGTATTAGAAATAATATTTGCAATTCCGAGTATAAATATTAGTAGACTGAATCCGGCTGCTAACGAAAACCCCCATTGTTGGTTTATTGACCATTGGTTCCATTCATTAATTAGCATTAATGAAATAAATGCTGGAACTGAGTAAGAGATGGCATCAGCTGGCTTTACATAAAATGGGGTTACCAATTTAGAACCAACAAGCACGGCTAGTAGTGCGGAATACCCCCAAAACCCCTTATCCCCAATTGGTGGATATAATGTTCCAAACAAATACCAGCAGGCCGATGCAACGACCACCAAATCAACGACCAAAGAGGCAAGTCTTTGTGGTTGTGTTAGATTAAAAGCCCCTTTCATTGAGCCTCCCTAATATATTTCTAAACCAGAATTGGCGGTATATAAATTGCAAATATTGGGTCAGTCATGGATGTAATTCAATAGATCGCTCCTCAGGACTAAACGCTAAGGACGACTCAAGTTCAATTCCAGCAACCTTGCGAGAACATCGTTGTCGCTGAGATCTGCGGGCCATCCGTAAGCCGCGGCCACAGCTTCGTCCAACTGCCGGTGCGCATTATCCAGCCACGTCGGCCGCCCGCTGTAGAGGTTTGTTAGCGTGCGTTTCTTCAGATCGGCTTCGCGGCCTTCCTTTGGAATGAGACGGTCCGGGTATCCCGGAACAATCTCTGGTACGCGGTTGACCCATTCTTGTGGTCTTAGCCAATTCTCACGCAGATCAATCAGCTCACTAGATGCATGTGCAATGGCCCATGCTTTTTCGCTATTTCGGGGAAAATCCTTTCCTCCCAAGATAAACCCTTCGGGAAACGGGAATGTTAGAAAGCACTTTGTCGTCGAATAAACAGGATCGTTACCAACTCCAAGATTTCCGCCACTGGCAATCGCCCATATTATGTGAAACCGACTTGATAAGATCCCAAAGGTCACATCATCTTCGTGGGGAAATACTACAAGTTTATGCTCAGGTGCCACGGATGACGGTAGCCATACAAACACTCGGTGGCGGGAAGTTTCAACTGTTGCGATATATCGATCTAAACCTTCGAGCGCCTTCCTTAACTCCGGACGTGGTCGTCCTAGGCGCCACCATTTTTCTCTTCGGATCCGCTCACGATTCTCTAGACGCTTGGGCTTTATATTGGCAAGAACATACTCAAATGGTGCTTCATAAAGCGATGCCTCAGATTCCTCCATCGTTGGACCAAAATCAATTACCCACCTATCCTTATGCTCCTTTAGTACATCATTGCCATTGCAAATAGGGCGAAGTACCTCTTTATTGGGGCGGCCATTCGGATTAGGGAGACTGAGCCAACTCCGCGCTAGGTCGCCGGGAATATCAAAGGCACCAGCCAGACTCAGGCCAAAAAAAGAATGCCCGCTGTTTTCGGGTAACGAGGTTGCTCGAGTCACATCAACCCGCCCGCCACTGCTCGACGTTAGGTCCGAGTATATTTCATCAACAGGCACCCCATTCAGGACTTTTGGAGAGCCGACATCTTGTTTGCCAAAGCAGAGAAGGGATACGCGTACATCCGCGCCCTCATTTATCCACCTTTCATCATCCCAGGCATTGAACAAGGACTGACTCGCGAGAATCCTTTCAACAACTAGTCTATTTCGCTGCTGCCTGATACTGTTAGTCGCAACAAGTCCTGCCACACGTGCCTTATTTTCATCGATCTGTGCGCGTGCCTTCTCAAACCAATATGTAACAAGATCAGTGCCACCGCTTATGCGACCATCATACAGCCCTCGCAGTTTGTCTACGTACTCATCACCAAGCTCACTGCGCATTCTTTTGTCGCCAAGGAACGGAGGGTTACCAACTATCGCATCTGCGGAAGGCCACTCCGGTTCTGTACCATTCTCATTAAGGATCGCATCGCGCTGTTCTATATTGTCCAGGGGCTTGAGAATAGGGTTCCTGCTCAACGAGTAGCCATGATTCAGCATCCATTGAATCTCACCAATCCATACGGTTACGCGTGCCAATTCGGCAGCATAGGCATTGATTTCAATACCGAGCACTGCTTCCGGTCCCACAAGAGGAGTTTGTCTTTGTAAGCCAAGTGCCTCCGCTTCAATATTTGCGCGATGCTCAATGTCTTTTAGTGCTAGCAGTGATAAATATAGAAAGTTTCCCGAGCCACACGCAGGGTCTAAAACGCGGAAATTGCGTAATCGATCTAGGAAACCATGGAGGGCATCACTGGCCGCTTTAAGGCGTTTCTTTGTCGCCACCTTGGTCTTGA
>JBDLIZ010000030.1:0-19374 GCA_039714615.1 Pseudomonadota bacterium
CTTTCTAGTTCCGCGAGCTTCTGATCGCGCTCTTCGAGTTCTTTCTCTAGATCTTTCAACGCAATAGGCGACCGTATGCGCAATATTCTTTAAGTAAGGCGATTCTACTGCATCCGGCGGCTGGGGAAAATAGACACTTACGAATTATCGTCTACGACATCTAACTGCGCCTGACTCAGATAGCCCTCACTGCCTTTGTAGTCGTCCTGGATAAGACCTTCGATGCCTCCTTTCGATAGTGGCTCAATGTAGTTGCGTATCGTGCCTTCATTTAAAAGCAACGCTTCGCCGACCTGCG
Organism: Pseudomonadota bacterium; assembly: GCA_039714615.1. GTDB lineage: Bacteria > Pseudomonadota > Gammaproteobacteria > JAAEPA01 > JAAEPA01 > JAAEPA01. The sequence goes on from JBDLIZ010000030.1 coordinate 299, forward strand.
ATACCGTCCAGCCCTGACCGAGTAAAATCATGGCATTGATACGGTACGCAGCCCGCTTGTTTTTGGCACCTCGGTGGGCAACGCGTAAAGACCGCTGTGCTCGATATCGCAGAGTCCCTGCGGGTACGCTGGTTCGTGGTCTACGCCATCATCTTTGGTGGCATGGTGGCATGGTGGCCCTGTGCTCTATCCAATAGGGCTGGGTAGCCTCGCATCGCGCCTGGGATATTGGATATTCCGCAGGGGGATCTTACTATAGACCGAGAATTCAAAATTATTATGCAAATCCGAGAAAATAAAGAACAACACAAGCCAACTAGGCTCGAAATCCTCTACCATGGCATCACTTGGGCCTTTGTTGGCGCATTGTATGCGGCCCTATTCGTACCTGTATTTGAGGTTGTTAAAGGCATATTACCGTTGTGGGTGGCAGCTATCTGTGCAACCGTGGCGGCATCAGCGGGGGGAGCCTTGGTGTATAGCAGTTCTCAGCTTGCACTACTGGTCGCCATGTTCAGCAATTTCGCGGTATTTGGCTATTTGTTATACAGCGGGGAAATGGGTTCACCCCTGGCGCCTATTCTTGTCGGTGCAGGTCTTGGCGCAATTGTCGGTGCCCTGTATGCCCTAGCAGTCAAAGAGTCCAGAATCTATCGTGCCGAGGCCATACTACTGGCCGGTATCACCGTTGGAGTGGGTGTTTCGGTTATCAGTTTAATCTGGGTTCTCGTTGTTAACGCCAGTCTCGTCCTGTTGGTAATGGTTCTGGCGCCTGCAACAGGGTTCATTTATGAACGCATCGTTGACGGTTTCATACGACGCTATAGTGATATCTTGCCGCCTATTGCAGACGGTGCGGTGGCAGGTGTCGTAATCGGTGGTATTGTCGGTTTTGGTTTATGGATAATGAGCGGAGTCGCGCTGGAAAATGCCGTCCCGCAGTGGCAAGACACCATCGCGACGATTATTGAGTCCACGCCTATGGCCATCGCCGCGGCATTGTTTTCTACCTTATTGCTGGGAATGTTACATGAAGCCTTCAGGTTCAAATTCGGGGGTTTTTCGGATCAGAGCAAGAATAAGTAAGTAATTTCCGCAGCAGACGTTGAATCATTGCATTGCCTAGGAGCCTGCGATCATCAGGTAATTAAGTTCAATGGATTTACCTATTTGCTAGAGTTCTGCGGGTAACTGTCCAAAATGCGCCGCTGCTCGTTCATCAATTGCTGCAATCTCGTTTTTTTTGAACTCTGATTTGCTGATTAAATCATTATAAATCAAATATTTTTGGACGGCTTTGGGTTCTAGGGGTGGGGAAAGGGCTAGTTATGAATAAGGACTTTATTTTGACTGGTTTAGCGAGTGTAGTAATAGTGTTGTTCCTCGCCTGGTTATGGGGCCCCGCCATCCATCTGCTATGGATCATCGTACCGCTCATAGTGCTCGGAGTCCGAGATAGTCTGCAAACCGAGCACACATTGCTGAGAAACTTTCCGGTCATTGGTCGGGGGCGTTGGTATATGGAGACCTTACGCCCCTTCATGCGGCAGTATTTCGTGGAGTCCGATACCCACGCCGAGCCGGTTCGTAGGCAATATCGTATCTTGATTTATAATCGTTCCCAAAAAGTACAGGATACGATTCCATTTGGTTCCAAGGTAGACATGTATGCCGTAGGGTATGAATGGATTCCGCATTCCATCTTCGCCCTTGACGCGCATGAAATCGACCCGCAAATTCGCATCAACGTGGGTGGTCCGGATTGCCGGAAGCCCTACTATTCGAGTATATTGAATATCTCAGGGATGAGTTACGGAGCGATCAGCCCCAATGCGGTGAAAGCGCTAAACCAGGGCGCACGGCTTGGTGGTTTTGCCCACAATACGGGCGAGGGAAGCATCACCCCCTACCATCTGGAGGGCGGTGGTGATTTAATCTGGCAGATTGGTACTGGCTACTTTGGCTGTCGCGCAGAAAATGGTCAATTCGACCCTGACAAATTTCGTGAAAAGTCGCTGCTCGACAAGGTAAAAATGATCGAAATAAAACTGTCTCAAGGCGCCAAGCCAGGTCATGGCGGTCTGCTTCCCGCCTCCAAGAATAATGCTGAGATCGCTGACATTCGAGGTGTTGCCCCACACACCACTGTCCATTCTCCCTCCATGCACAGCACGTTCGATTCACCATTGGAGTTGATGCAATTCATTAAGCAGCTAAGAGAATTGGCGGAGGGGAAACCGATTGGCTTCAAACTTTGCATAGGCAAACGCACTGAGTTTCTGGCGCTCTGTAAGGCCATGATTGAGACCGGGATCAAACCGGATTTTATCACCATTGATGGTGGCGAAGGGGGAACCGGGGCGGCACCGCTGGAATATTGTGACTCCATAGGTATGCCCCTGAGGGAGGCATTAGCCTTTGCTGCTGACTGTTTAACCGGGTTCAACTTGAAAAAAGACATCAAAGTCATTGCTTCAGGCAAGGTATTCAACGCCGCGCATGTGGTAAAGAATCTATCGCTGGGGGCGGATATATGCCATTCAGCGCGAGGCATGATGTTCGCGTTAGGGTGTGTCCAGGCGCTTCAATGCAACAAGAACACATGTCCCACCGGCATCGCAACCCAAGATCCGCATCTGTACCGTGCTTTAGACGTAGCAAACAAAAAAGAGCGCATTAAGAACTTTCATGACGAAACGCTCAAGAACGTGGTTGAAATACTGTCTGCCATCGGTATCCGGCACACCGCAGAGCTAAATCGCGTCAATGTCTACCGGCGTGTGAGCGGGAACGAGGTGAAACGTTTCGATGAGATCTATCCCTATGTAAAAGAGGGTGAACTGTTGACACCCCCTTATCCGCCAAGATATGAGCCTGAAATACTGCAGGCGAGAGCAGAGCGTTTTTAGGGTCTGAACGTTAATAAGGGATGCTACCAACACAGTTGCCCAACTGTGTCGTTCGCATTCCTAAGGAGAGATACGATGCAAAGATCACTGTTGATTTCACCGGATAAATGCACGGGTTGCCTGCAATGCGAGATGGCCTGTTCTTATGAGTCCGAGGGATTGTTCAATCCGGCGCGTTCCCGGATAAAGGTATTCACCTTCCATCAGGAAGGCCGCTTCGTACCCTACACCTGCACCCAGTGCTCCGAGGCTTGGTGTAAGAATGCCTGCCCCACCGATGCCATTCAGATCAATGCTGAGACAGGTGCCAAAGAGGTGCATGAAAATCTTTGTGTGGGGTGCAAGGTCTGCACCATCTCCTGTCCGTTCGGAACCATCAATTACAACCAGGCCAGCGGCAAAGTCATGAAATGTGATCTCTGCGGTGGTGACCCCGCCTGCGCCAAGGCCTGTCCAACCCAGGCCATTACCTATGTGGATGCCGACTGGACCGGTTACCACAAGATGCGCGCCTGGGCCGAACGCACCGACAACCAGACCGCCGCACAGCAATAACGACGAGGAGGAAATATCATGGGTTGGCAGAAAAAGATCCTGCGAGTTAATTTGACCGATGGCCGCTGTGAGGCAGAGCCCCTCAACATGGAATGGGCCAACGATTATCTGGGCCAACGCGGCCTGGCTACTAAATATCTGGTTGAGGAAATCGACCCCAAGATCGATCCACTTTCGCCCGCTAACAAACTGATTTTTGCCACCGGACCACTGACCGGCACGGCGGCCTCCACCAGCGCGCGTTATTCAGTCATCACCAAAGGCGCCCTGACCGGGGCGATCGCCTGCTCCAACTCCGGTGGCTATTTTGGCGCCGAACTGAAATTTGCCGGCTGGGACATGATCATCTTCGAGGGAAAATCCGAGCAGCCAGTCTATCTGCACATCAATAATGACCAGGCCGAGCTGCTCCCCGCTGACGACCTGTGGGGTAAAAGCGTCTGGGAAACGGACGCCATCCTGCACCAGCGCCACCAGGATCCGCAGCTGCGCGTCTCGGCGATTGGCAGGGCCGGTGAAGTAGGGGTCTTATTCGCCGGTATCGTCAATGATCTGCATCGTGCTGCCGGACGCTCAGGCGTGGGCACGGTAATGGGATCCAAGAACCTGAAGGCCGTGACCGTCCGTGGCAGCGTAGGGGTAAAGGTTGAGGATCCAGCCGCGTTCATGCAGGCGGTCGGCGAGAAAAAACGGATCCTGGCGGAAAATGCCGTTACCGGTCAGGGCCTGCCCACTTACGGAACCCAGGTGCTGATGAACGTGATCAACGAAGTGGGAGCACTGCCCACGCGCAACGCATCCGCTGTGCAGTTCGAAAGCGCCTCCAAGATTTCCGGTGAGGCCATGCACGAACCCCGAGGCAGCCAAGGCAGGCCTAACCTGGTCACCAACCAGGCCTGCTTCGGCTGTACCATCGCCTGCGGTCGCATCGCCCGGATAGACAAGGAGCACTTTACCGTGGTCAACCGTCCCGAGTATTGGGGTGCATCAGGTGGCCTGGAATACGAGAACGCCTGGTCGCTGGGGGTCGATACCGGCGTAGATGACTTGGACGCCCTGACCTTTGCCAACTATATTTGCAATGAGCAGGGCTTCGATCCCATCACCTTTGGCGCCACCCTGGCGGCGGCCATGGAGCTGTATGACATGGGTGTGATCACCGATGAGGATACCGGTGGCGTGGCCCTGAAGTTTGGTTCCGCGCAGACCCTGACCGAGCTGACCGAGCTGACCGCCAAGGGCGAAGGCTTTGGCAAGATTCTGGGGCTGGGTTCCAAACGCCTGTGTGAAAAATACGGCCACCCCGAGCTGTCCATGAGCGTAAAGGGACAGGAATTCCCTGCCTACGATCCTCGCGGCATCCAGGGTATGGGTCTGACTTACGCCACCAGCAACCGGGGAGCCTGCCATCTGCGCAGCTACACCGTTGCCTCCGAGGTGCTGGGCATTCCTGAGAAAACCGATCCGCTGACTACCGACGGCAAGGCCGCCCTGGTGAAGGCCTTCCAGGATGCCACGGCGGCGGTGGATTCCAGTGGACTGTGCCTGTTCACCACCTTTGCTTGGACGCTGGATGATTTCCATCCCCAGATCGATGCCGCCTGCCAAGGCGACTGGAGCCTGGACCGCCTGACCGAGGTGGGCGAACGGATCTGGAACATGGAACGCCAGTTCAATCTGGATGCGGGCTTTACCGGCAAGGATGACACCCTGCCCAAGCGCCTACTCAAAGAGGCCGCCAAGACGGGGCCGGCCAAGGGTAAGGTCGCCGGTCTTGATCAGATGCTGCCGGAGTACTACCAGCTGCGTGGCTGGGATGAAAATGGCGTGCCGACCCGCGATACCATGAAGCGCCTCGGCCTCTGATTCGTCCCGCATTCGCACGAGCACTGTCGACAGTGGTTATCAATATCACTCCCGGCTTGGAGTAAACCCAATGCGACACGTCATTATCGGTGCCGGCCCCGCCGGTGTGGTTGCTGCCGAAACCTTGCGACAGCACGATGTTAAAGCAGAGATCCTGCTACTGAGAGACGAGCCTGAACCGGCCTATTCCAGAATGGCCATTCCCTACCTGCTGGCCAATAAGATCGTGGAGAGTGGCAGCTACCTGCGTCACGATCCCGAGCATTTCAACTCACTCAATATTCAGCAGAAGCTAGCCCGGGTGGAATCAATTGATCCCGAAAACCACCGCCTGCAACTGCCCGGTGGCGAAACCCTGAGCTACAACCGCCTGCTTCTGGCGACCGGTTCCCAGCCGGTCCGCCCTCCGGTAGAGGGTCTGGATCAGCCCGGTATCCACCACTGCTGGACCCTTGAGGATGCCCGGGCCATCAGCGAGCTGGCCCGGCCGGGTGCTCAGGTCACCCTGATGGGTGCCGGTTTCATCGGCTGTATCGTCATGGAGGCGCTGATGGGGCGTGGCGTAGACCTGACCGTCATCGAGATGGGTGACCGCATGGTGCCACGGATGATGGACCGGACCGCGGGCGAGCTGATCAGGCAATGGTGCATGGGCAAGGGTGTGCAGATCCATACCTCCACCCGGGTGCGGAGTGTGCGGCATGATTCGTCCGGCACGGCACGTTATCAGTTACGATGTGACCCCGATGGGCAGATAGCTGCCGATCTGATCGTCGTGGCCACCGGCGTTAAACCCAACATCGCCTTCCTGGCAGGCAGTGGCATCCAGACCGCCAGCGGTGTCCTGGTGGATCACTTCCAGCGTTCATCCGTAGCCGATGTCTATGCCGCGGGAGACGTCTGTGAAGGCCTGGACTGGAGTTCACGGCACCGGGCAGTCAATGCGATACAGCCGGCAGCGGTGGAAACGGCACGCATCGCGGCCTTGAATATGGCGGGCCGGCCAGCACCCCATGCCGGTAGCCTGGCAATGAACGTGCTGGACACCCTAGGGCTGATCTCCACTTCTTACGGCCTATGGATGGGTAGCAAACAAAGCGAATCCAGCAGCCTAGTAGATGAAAATAGCTATCGTTACATCAAGCTTCAGTTTGAACAGGATCACCTGATTGGAGCCATCACGCTGGGCATGACGGAACATGTGGGTGTTCTGCGCGGTCTGATTCAGGCGCGTACGGATCTAGGGGTTTGGAAACATCGACTGATGGAAAACCCGTCCCGGATCATGGAGGCCTATCTGTCGATAACCCATCCATCCACACACCGCTGAACAACCATGAAGGTCACTCTTAAACTCTACGCCTCACTGACCCAGTATCTGCCTGATGGTGCCAAAAACTACCAGATCGAACTGGATCTGCCGGAGCCGGTCTCTGCGTTGCAGTTGCTGGCAAACTACGGAGTGCCCGGGACCCAGGTTCACCTGGTATTGATCAATGGTGTTTTCGTGGTGCCCAGTGAACGCGAAAACCCTATGAAAGAAGGTGATGAACTCGCGGTCTGGCCGGCGATAGCGGGAGGCTGATGTCAAGCATCACGGAACATTTCAGGCGTGAAATGGGCCTCACCCTGGAAGAGTTCAAGCGCTCACTGCCAGCTGCGATCACCCCTCTGCACTACCGAATACGCGGGCGCAGCATCCGCATCGAACACCCTGCCGGCGAGATACACATTCAACTACAGCCGACAACAGAGCGCCGGATTGCCGCATTAGCCATCCCGTTAACCCCGGTTGAATTCACCTTTTATGGTCTGAATGATGCGCAACGCAGGCTATTCATGCAGCAATTCAACCGCCACTTCCAACGCGGGGGTGGCTGATCCAGCCACCCGTTTCACCTTTATTCGTAAGCTCTCAGCTGGAGAAGCGATAGCCCGCTCCTCGTACAGTCTGCAGGAAACGGTCATGTCCACGTGCGCCCAGGGTCTTGCGCATTCGGCGGATGTAGACATCCACAGTGCGATGGAAAGGCTGTTCATGATCAACACCAAGGCGATGAGCACTAGGGCCACGCCATAGGGGAGATCTTCCGGGACACCCGGAACCTGGGTGGCAACCACGAACAGGTGCAGAGACAGGGCCATGGTTTGATCGAAAACACCCTGTGGTAGAAAGGGGCTGAAAAAAACCGCACCGGTGAACATGATCGGGGCGGTTTCCCCCGCGGTGCGTGATACTTCCAGTATGATGCCGGTGAGAATGCCGCTGATGGCATTGGGCAAGACGACCTGGCGGATGGTTTGCCAGCGAGTTGCCCCCATGCCCCAGCAGGCCTGACGAAAGGGCTTGGGCATCGTTCACGGTCGCCCGGCATGGCCAGCGCTGTCAATGCAATGATCGGGATCTTGCGAAATCCTCGGTGTTGGCGTAGACGTTCTATGGCCTGCAAGCCATCCATACCCGGCATTTGGATGTCCATCAAGATGACGTCGGGGTGCTGTTCCAGCGCGACGGATACCGCCGCCTCACCATCCGGGGCGGAAACCACAATATAACCCATTGTTTGTAGGAAATCGGTCAGCAAGGCCATAATGGCTTCGTCATCCTCGGCCAGCAGTACGGTGATCCTGGTGGCGGTGTTCGCGATGGACTGCTCCGGTATTTCGGGACGCGATTTCGGCTCGCCTGGTGAGGGGAGGGCGGCGGATGAGGGGTCCCATGGCAGAATGACGGTAAAACGACTCCCCTCGCCCAGTTTACTTTCCACCGCAACGCTGCCGCTGTGCAGTTCGGCCATACGATACACCAGCGCCAACCCCAACCCCAACCCCAACCCCAACCCCAACCCCAACCCCAACCCCAACCCCAAACCGGTACCTTGATAGCGACGGGAAAGCTTACTGTCAAGCTGGGCAAAGGGTTTGAAATCGAGTGCGCGAGACGGGTGAGTGTCGCCCACCGAAATCAGTCTTTTTTCTTCTTTTTCATCATATGATAGGGGGTGGAAGTGCTGGTGCATGCTATGCCCATGAGATGAGCGCTTATTCGTTTAAGATATCTAGCATATAACACGCTGACTACCGCCTTTTGTGCATCCTCATATTCGGTTCGACCGTCCCTGATACTAGACTGGCCAGGATGGCGGTGACGGTAGTGCCAACATTGGCACCGAGGGTATAGGGATAAATCTGAATCAGGGTTAATACCCCCGCGCCGGCCAACGGAACCACTACCGAAGTGGTGATCGAGCTGCTTTGGGCGGTGGCCGTAATGATCAATCCGAACAAAAAGGCCCGTATCGTTGTTTTAAAAATGTAACCATCAAACAAGCCTTCGAGTCTTTGAATGATCTCCGAGCGCAACAGGGTCACCATATACTTGAGCGCGGTGAAAAGACATAACAAACCTACGATCAGTGGTTCGTTTTGAGCTAGTCCCACGATAAATTTCGTTACTGGAGTGATGATCAACTTTATGGGACTAGTGAAGCTCAATCCCCCCGCACCATGGAAGAATACTGCCAGCTTTTCCGCCAGTATTCCCAAGAAATTGGTCATATACTGAATCGGAAACAAAATAATCACGGCTAGAAAATTAAAGAAATCATGCACGGTAGAGGCCGCAAAGGCCCTCTCAAACTCCTGCTTACGTCCCATGTGTCCCATGGATACGATAGTATTGGTTACGCTGGTGCCGATGTTCGCGCCCATGATGATAGGGATGGCATTAGGTACCGTTAATGCCCCTCCGGCCACCATGGTGACAACCATCGCGGTAGTCGTTGATGAGCTTTGCACGAGACTGGTGGTGAGAATGCCAACAAATAGCCCTGCGAACGGATTCGAGGTCAACGACAGGATGTTTTGGGCAAGATCCTTGCCGAACAGCTTGAACGCTGTTCCCATAAGGTCGATGCTCACTAAAAAAATGTACAGCAGAACAACTATCGCTGCGACTCCAAGAATCTGTTGGTATGAAGAATTCTCTGGTGAACTGGATGCGGTATGATGGGATCCGTGCATTATTGTTTTTGATTGAAGATCAGGTTAAATCCAATCTATACGGTATGCAGCAACACGCCGCTGACTGGACGCCAGATGAGGATCGGTAATGAATAGTATAAAAAAACCTTCGATCACCCGCTTAACTCGATGGTGTCTATTATTGATCGGAAATTATCCAGTCCCGTTGCTGAAGCGGGCAAGCTGCCTATTAATATTATGGGGCATCGCAATGCCCGCGCAAGCACTACGATGTGATCATGATCTGGTGCCTGATCAGGCTTCTTTTAGCGAGGTCAGCCGTATCTGTGGCCCGCCAACTGACACACAGCAATGGATAGAGTATCGTATCGTCCCAGTAGCCCCATACTACCCTTCACCTTCCTCTCAAGGACGGCGTCGTCCCAATCGGGATTATAGTTCGACCTATGTCACGCCGATCGTCATTCCGGTCAACGTCGAAGAGTGGACTTATAATTTTGGCCCAACCCGGTTGATTCATGTACTTCGTTTTGAAAAAGGTCATTTGCAAAGCATTAGAACATCGGGGCGTGGGTATTAACCCAGGGTATTTCATGAATACACGTGATGCTTGAGTGAAAAAGATACCCGATATAAGCCGATTAACCGCTTGCTCTGGTGACTCCTATACCTTGCCTACCTCCCGCCAATAGTCAAATATGGTGTTTACCCTGGCAGCGGCGCCTCGAACTGCTTCCTCGGCTGTCATGCGGCCACGAGCTGCCTCTGCGAACATGGAGGAGATCACCCTTTCGCTGAAGATCTCCTCTATGGCGGCATTGGCATAACCGGGGTAACCCACGTATGTGGTCCAGTCGGCGGCATCGAGAAGGAAGCGGTATTTGTCGTGCGGGGTAGCGGCGGAGTCGTTGGCGAGTAGTCGGTCAAGGTCTGGGACCATACTGGGAAAACAGGGTAAATTGTAGAACTTGCTCGCCAGGAAGGCATTGCGGAACTCGCCCACATAGTCCACTAGAAAGCGTTTGGCACCTTCGATATTTCGTGCGAATTTCCAGATGACGTAGACATGCATGAGATGTATGAGACCCAATCGACGTATCGATCCCCTCGCCGGGGGTGCCAGCAAGATACGATCGGCCACCGGTATCTTCTGTGATTCTCCGGTACGGGTAACGGAGATGGCGTTCAAGGCGAGTGAGCCGTGGCCGGCCAGCAGCATACGGTTGTTCGAGGAGGGATCCCAGGTGAATACTTCCTTGGTCATCGCCTCTCTGTACAGGGCCCTCATGAAACGAACAGCCTCCAGGGTCTGGGGGGTATCGAGCGAAGGCCGACCATCCGCCGTTTGAACCGAGGCACCGAAACTGTACAGCAGGGAACGCAGCGCCATGTTGGAGTCCAGTTCCGGGGCCAGCCCGATACCCACTGGAATACCATGCCGCTGGTGGATAGCGGCGCCACCCCGGCGGATCTCTGCCCAGGAGTCTGGAAACACGCCGACTTCCCCCCAGAGATCCTTACGGTAGTTGACAGGATTGGGGACATAACTGTCAGAGAACCCGTAGTAGCGCCGGGTCTTCGGGTTGTAGGTACTCTTTATGGCGAGCTCAAGTGGTACCCCAAATCGCCTGGCGCATTCCTCATAGATCTCACGGTGGTCAATGGCCTGGTCCTCGTAGATGGGTGGGGGTCGCAGGAACATGAACAGATCATGCCCTGCGCCGGCGGCGATTTCCGCATCCGCCCGGCTATTGAGGCTGGTCATGCCTACATGATCGATGATGACTTCGGTGTCGTTGCGTTCGCTCCACTGCTTGGTGAATACTTCGCCGAACCAGCGGTCGAATTCGGGCACAAAATGGTTCCATTGCAGGATGCGCAGCCGGTGTTTCTTCTGCGCGCGGGCGAAGCGCGGAATAAGAAAACTCCCGCTCGCCGTTACGGCACCGAGCGTCTCCAGAAAGCGGCGGCGAGACGGACTGGCTGGGGTAGTTTTAAGGCCCTGTATGCGTTGATTTTTCACCTTTCCTCGCTATCGTTGTCTATCGGTGGATCGTGTTAGGATGTCATGGCGCTTTTGGGGTTCGCTACCAATCGAGCCTTGATTTCCTGTGCCGGAGCGGGTCGGCCGAGTAGGTACCCCTGTACTTCGTCACAACCGAGTTGTTGCAGCAATGCGAACTGCTCATGATGTTCCACGCCCTCGGCTACGACTCGCACGCCCAGACCTTGACCGAGTGCGACGGTGCTCTTTACGATGAGTGCGTCCTCTCTATCTACGAGGATATCCTGGATGAAAGATTGGTCTATCTTCAGCGTGTCTACCGGTAGTCGTTTGAGCAGTTGCAGCGAAGAGTAACCCGTTCCAAAATCGTCGATGGACAGTTTCAGACCATAGGTTTTGAGCTCGTGGGCGAGTCGTGCACCGGCATCGATATTTTCGAACAGGGCGTTTTCAGTGAGTTCGAGCTCTACAAACCGGGCATCTACGCCGGCGTCGTCTAAGGCCTCAGTAATGCTGTCGATGAGCTCAGGTGCGGTGAACTGGATTGGAGAGAGATTTACCGAGACCTTGAGCCCGGACGCACCGGCCAGATGCCAGGCGCGCAGTTGAGTACACGCCGTGCGCAACACCCAGCTACCGATAGGGATTATCAAACCTGTCTCTTCGGCGATGCCGATGAAGCACTGGGGAGAGATGATTTTCCGTTCCGGGTTGACCCATCGGATCAGCGCCTCGACCGCGACGATCTCGCCGCTTCGCATATCAACGCGCGGCTGATAGTGGAGGACGAAATCCCCATTATCGATAGCGCTGTGTAGCTGCATTTCGACGGATACTCGCTCCCTGATCTTCTGTTCCATGATGCTGGTGTAGAGTTCGAAGCGATTTCGACCCTTGGCTTTGGCCTGGTACATGGCCGCGTCGGCGTGCTTTAGCAGATCGTCCATGGTGTGACCATGGTTAGGAAAGATACTGATCCCCAGGCTGCCGGAAACGGGGATTTCTTTACCTGCGATGTTGAAGGGACGGGTAAGGGTTGCCTGAATGCGTGCCGCAATAGGCATGACGTCATCCTCATGGTGAAGCTTGGGGAGCAACACGATGAACTCATCCCCGCCCAGACGGGCGACGGCCTTGTCCGTGATCAGCCAGTCCGGTGCCGAAGTTACCGTATCGGTCGGTCTCACGCTGTGCATCAGCCGCTTGGCTACCTGGCGCAGTAACTCATCGCCGGCTTCATGACCCCAGGTATCGTTAATGTGCTTGAAATGGTCCAGATCCAGGAACATCACCCCTACCTGGGTTCCTTGTTTTGCGGCGGTCTTCAAGGCGCGTTCCGCCAATTCGTTGAGCAGGGTGCGGTTGGCGAGTCCGGTGACGGAATCGAAATAGGCGAGCTGGCGGATCTGCGCATCTGCACGCCTGCGATCGCTGATATCTTGTATGGTGCCGATGATCTGTAGCTGATCGCCCGCAATGATGTCTATCTCTTGATGAATAAATCGATTTTCGCCTCCTTTCACACCGAGGCGGTGTTCGATGCTGCCTGGTGTGCCTCGTAAACGTGCATTGTCCAATACCTGCATGAAAGCGGGTCGGTCATTCGGATGCACGAGCTCCAGGAAGACCTCGAAATCAAGCTCGCGGGCATCAAGCGTACCGCCAAGTATGGCCAGTGCATTGTCGGAAAAATGCACTCTATGCTGTCCGTTAATCCACTCCCAGTGTCCGAGACGGGCAATGCGCTGCGCGTTCGCCAACTGATTGCGGGCGATGGCCAGGTCGAGAACCGGCCTGGCCAAGAAGCGCGCAATAACATAAGAAAGCAATACCAGTAAGACTACAGAGGCAACAACCACCAATGAGTAGAAATCGATTACCATGGAAAAGAAATCGACGGCATGGCTGATGCCGTGTAACAGGAGATCCGAAGGCAGGCTTATGGCAACCCGCAACAGGGGTTTGCCCGCCTCGACCGAAAGGTCATGGAAAACCGCGAGGCCGTTGCCGGTTTTCACCAGATGAGTTTTACTGTCCGTGCTCTCGGGCAGATGGGGACGGGGGTCGAATGTGACTTCGGGATCCTTCGGTCTCAACAATACATTGCCGTTCATGTCCATGACCCATACGGGGTCTGCGCCGAAGAAGCGAATACTTCGCAGCTCGTCCATCCAGCGCTCGAGATTGAGTTGGATCATGATCACGCCCCCGAATAGGCCGGTGTCGATGTCGAGCTTGCCCAGGCCGGCGACTAGGGCGGGCACGCCGTTGCCAGTAAGGAAGGGGCCGAGCACTTGCGGCTCCCGAGGTGGCATGAACCACTCCATATTCCCCGATGACAGTAACAAGGGGGTGTTTTTCAGCTTTTCAAACAGGATTGCGGCATTTGACCATTGCGGTTGTTGTTCATCGTTTTTTAGCAGCATTCGGGGCGCTTCGCGGCGCCTCTCGCGCACGTTAACTGCGACGTGGCCGTTGCTGTCGACGAAACTGATCGCATGAAAAGCCGGATAGCCCTTCTGCAATTGTAAAAAAAGGCGCTCCAGGCGTCGTGCGAGGACCAAGCGTTCTGCTTGCAAGCCAAGCAGATAGTCATCCAATACCGGTGCGTTGATCAGGTTGTGAAGCGAGCGGTCTAGAGCCATTCGATATTGCTCATCGAACTTGTCGGCGAGAATGTTGACTTGCTGGGTAATATGGGCTTCGGCGTGCTTGGAGAGTGATTCGGTGCTGAAGGAATAGGCGATGTAGATCAGAGTGGCAATCGTGGTGAAATTTATCGCCAGCAGGATGAGCAGTACGCGAGTGAAAAATCTCGAGACGCCACTTACAGGTTGCTGTGTCACTGCCGTCATTAGTCGAGCGCTAGGGCTTCCACGACGATTTCATCGATGATGTCCAGTTTGTCCTCTAAATCGATGCCCAGCATCTCGGCACGCCTGCGGTTAACCATGAGGGGGCCTCTGGGTGGCGTTTTTGTCCGCATTAGGCCCGGGTTGAGGCCCTGTTCGAGAATGTCGTAAGCCATTTCAAAGGCCGTGTAGGCTTGGTTATAACCCGAGTCATTAGCCGCAAGCAGCATCCCTTCCCGCACGAACTGATCCTCATGTGACGCCTCCGGTTTGCGTATGTATCTCAGATACCAGCGACCCACAGTCAACATGTCCACGTGGTGGCCTTGGGCATCGCGCATCGTGTCGTGATTCAAGACGAAAAATGCGTCCACCTGTTCGGCCAGCTCCAGCACTCGATACTGGAATTCCTCGTAGGAATTCGTTTGCACGATCGCGACCAGTTTTAGAGGCAGCTTTCCCTGCCGGTCCAGTGCTACTATCTGTTTTACTTTGGGTCTTGCAGTGACCGAATTACAGGCGAGGACGGCGAATGTGCGTGCGCTGGGGACCAGCGTGTGCAGCAGGTCCATACTTTCCTTGTAATAACCAGCTTGCCATACACCGGTAACGTTATGTCCTGGTCGATCCATGCTGTCCACCAGACCGTACTTGAGCGGCAGACTGTTGATACCCCAAAAAACTACAGGGATATCTGTATCCAACAGCTGATTACCGATGTAATTGGCGGCATTGTCGTCACCCAACAGCACCAGGTCGGGCTGGAATTGCTCGACCTCACCCATGATCCGCAGGGTGGCTGCCGCTATTTCTGTCACGGAGTTATGCCGCTTGGTATCCATCCAAGCCTTTTTCACAATCGCCCGGGAACTCTCAAGATAGTCACTAGCGGTAAAGGTCTGTAGCTGCGTTTCGTTATCGATATAACCATAACGCAACATGGCTGCTGTGACACCGGCATGGGTGGATTGGGACCAGAGATAATCTCGGTCGTAACTTGAGACGATAAAAATCCTCCGCTTGCTGGTGTCCGATTCCGCCTGACAGAGATTCAACCCGACCGGCAATATGCATGCCGTCAGTAGGAAGACAATGAAATGGGTAAGGATAGACGCTGTCTTTGATGAAATCTCGTACCAATATAACGACTTGTATGCAACGGCATTCATGCTATTTCCCAGTGTGCGTACCCTGTGCTGTCGTGTATGGTGTCAAATCGTCGATGCAGCCACGCCTCAATGAGGCGGGAACATAGCCGCCATGATAGGAGTGCCAGCTTTATGAAGCGGACAACCTGCTTAGTGGTTATTGGTCGCCGCAATGCCCGCGCAAGCACTACGATGTGATCATGAACTGGTGCCTGATCAGGCGTCTTTTAGCGAAGTCAGCCGTATCTATGGCCCGCCAACTGACGCACAGCAATGGATTGAGTATCGTATCGTTCCAATAGTCCCATACTACCCTTCACCTTCCTTTCAAGGGCGGCATCGTCCTAATCGGGATCATAGTTCATCCTACGTTAAGCCGATAGTCATACCGGTCAACATCGAAGAGTGGACTTATAATTTTTGGCCCAAGCCGTTTAATTCATGTACTTCGTTTTGAATAGGGTCATTTGAAAAGCATTAGAACATCGGGGCGTGGGTATTAATGTGGGTATCAAGTTTTTCAATCAGCTTTTCATGACTCTTGTCCAGTAGCAAGGCGTGCTATCCTTACCGTTTTTCCCCGTATTTCGACTCTTAAGTGAAAAAGATTCTCGTTGTGCGCAATGATAAACTGGGTGATTTTATGCTCGCCTGGCCCGCGCTCGCACTAATAAAGTCCCATCTGCCGAATGACGAGATCCATGTTCTGGTGCCGGAGTATACTCGTGAGATCGCCGATCTTTGCCCTTCGGTGGATCGAGTCATCATCGATCCCGGTCCCCACGGCGGTGGTGCAGCGGCGCTGCGCACGATGTTTCGTGACCAGAGCTATCATATGGTAGTGACCCTGTTTTCCACCACCCGAGTGGGTCTGGGGGCATGGCTGGCCCGCATTCCTATCCGGGTCGCCCCGGCCACTAAATTTGCCCAGGTTTTCTATAATTACCGTCTGGTGCAGAGGCGTTCACGGTCGCTGAAACCAGAACACGAGTACAACTCGGAGCTGGCGTGTTTTGCGCTTGAGCAACTGGGGCTGAGGGTCAAGACCTTTACAGTGCCTCCTTACCTGGAGTTTGAGTCGAAAGAAATTCAAGATCTGAAAAAGACCTTCGTAATAGCAAACAATATTCCAGATCGGCATGGTTTGATATTCGTACATCCTGGAAGTGGCGGTTCGGCACCTAATCTGAGTCTCGACCAATACCGGCAGCTGATCCAAGGTCTACGTTCGGATCGCGGTCTTTGCATCGTTTTCAGCGCCGGACCGGGCGAGCTGGATCGGGTGCGACAACTCGCCAAGGGGCTGAAGGGCATAGCGCATGTTATCTATGCATCGGTGCACGGACTGGCTGATTTTGCCCGCCACATCGCCTGCGCCGATCTGTTTATCAGCGGTTCCACCGGGCCGCTGCATATTGCCGGGGCCTTGGACCGGCCCACGGTCGGTTTTTACACCCGCCGCCGCTCGGCCACTGCCTTGAGGTGGCAGACACTCAATCAGCCGGAACGCCGCCTGGCGTTCTCACCACCACCGGATGCGGCGGAGATGGATATGGCGAGCATCGATGTAAAAGAGGCGGCGGTTAAAATATCCAAGATGTTTTTACATCAGCAGTCCTGGGTGTCTATTGTCCTTCAAGGTTATGAATAAAACCAGAATCAGTGCTGTCCTTATCACCTATAATGAGCAGGCAAATATCGTCCGAACATTGGAGTCCCTGGAATGGTGTGACGAGATCGTGGTGGTCGATTCGGGCAGCACCGATAACACCGTTGGTCTGTGTGAGCAAAGGGGCTGCCGCGTGATGTATCATGCGTTCTCGGGGTTCGGTGAGCAGAAGCGTTTTGCAGTGCGTCAGGCGATGCATGATTGGATACTCTCCGTGGATGCGGACGAAGTGATCACTTGCGAACTGCGGGATGAGATCGTCGGGATATTCAATAGGGGGGAGATAGACTGTGCGGGCTTCTATCTGCCTCGAACCTTGGTGTTCATGGGCCGGGTATTCCGGCATGGGAACGAAAACAAGCACGGTTTTTTGCGCCTGTTCGACCGTCGTTCCGGTGGTTTCACGGATGTGCTAGTGCATGAAGCCGTCGAGATGGAGGGCAAAACTCGGCGTCTACAGGGTGCGATGTTGCATTACAGTTATCGGGATATCGAGCAATATTTCACCAAGTTCAACCGTTATACTAGCATGGCCGCGAGGCAGCTCCACGCCAAGGGAAGATCGACCAACCGTGCACTGATTGTGTTGAGATTCCCCATTACCTTTTTTCAGACCTATATCCTCAAGGCCAATTTTCTCAATGGTTTTCCCGGGTTCGTATGGTCTTTGTTCTGTGGAATCTACCCCGTTGTTAAATATCTCAAGCTCTATGAGCTTATCTCCAGACCCCATCGGACACGGTAATTGAAATTGCTCTTTCGACAGCGTATTAAAAGCGTAAAGCAGAATAATCGATCCCGTAAAACATGAATAAGAACTATCGGATTTTGGAATTCTGTCTGTCGGATGGGCAGGGCGGTCTTGAGCTTTATATGCTCAATATCACGAGTCAGCTTCGTTCGCGAGGGCATGTCGTGTACTCCATTACCCGCCCCGGAACCTTCCTTTTCGAGGCCCTGCAAGGGGAGATGAATCAACCGTTCGAGCGCCCGAAACTGCATAAACTTTTTTTCGTGGCAAACAAGATCGCATGCTATTTCGAAGCAAGGCGCATCGATATCGTGCACCTGCATTGGGGATATGACCTGCCACTGGTAACGGTAGTGAAGCGCTTGTGCAAGCGCCCGGTAAAATTGATCTATTCCAGACAGATGCAGATCACCAAGAGTAAACGTGATCCGTATCATTGGCTGCTCTACAGCCAGCTGGATCTGTTTACGGCAATCACCCGCAAGCTACTGAAGGAGGCGCAGCAGTATCTCCCCATGAGCCCCGGTAAAATCGACCTGCTGCGCTACGGGATTACACCTGCTGATGGGATTGGCGACTGCGAGTCATTCTTGCGTGGCATGGATCTGAGCCCTGGGTGGTTCAGCATCGGTTGTTTTTCCCGTATAGAATATGCCAAGGGGCAGCACCTTTTGCTCGAGGCCCTGAGCATGCTGAGTGCCGAGGGCGTCGAGGTTCAGGCCGTGATCGTAGGTCATGTGATGGACCCGGCATATCGTGAACGCCTAGAGGACCAGATCCAAGGCGACGGACTGGGTGAACAGCTGCGCTTCATGGATTTTATCAAGGATCCCATGAAGGTCATGCCCTGTTTCGATGTGATCGTCCTGCCTACTTTTGAGGAGACCTTCGGGCTGGTGCTGGTGGAGGCCATGAGCATGGGAGTGGCCGTGATCGGCAGTCGTGCCGGCGGTGTGCCCGAGATCATCGACCATGGCGTCACGGGTCTGATGTTCGAATCGGGCAACAGCCGTGACCTTGCCTCAACCCTGCGCACACTCCACCGTGACCCTGAGCTGAGAAAAGAACTCGCGACTAGGGGCTGTGGGTCAGCCCGGGAAAATTATTCCGATGGCAGTCACATGGAACGGCTTGAGGAGTTCTTTGCAAGGGTTATAGCCACTTAGGAATGCTACCAACACACTTCCCCATCTGACTTGCCTTATCGTCCGTCTTCGGCGTTGCGACAACAGTGACATAGCAAGGAGGCTGTCCGAGAATGAGCCAACCTACTGCGGACCAGTCTGGCTGGCCGGATTTCCCGTTCATTTTCGTTAAATATGGCCAATATTCTCCTC
>JBDLIZ010000031.1:0-19341 GCA_039714615.1 Pseudomonadota bacterium
TGAATTCACGTGATGATCGCGCAGGATGTTGTTTTCACAAGGGGTTTTCCGAAGGCGTCGCGTATCCTTGATTACGGGCAACTGAGGAAAATCCCTTGTGGAATCAACAGACCAGCGAGGGCACGTGCAATTTATGAATTATCCGGGCTAAAAACCACTCTTCAGACTGGCCTCGATAAAGCGGTCCAGATCCCCATCCAGAACCGCCTGCGTATTACCGGTTTCCGTGCCGGTTCGCAAGTCCTTGATTCTCGACTGATCTAATACGTAAGAACGTATCTGCCTGCCCCAACCGATATCGGCTTTACTGTCCTCGATCTGCTGCTGCTCGGCACGACGTTTCTGTACCTCAAGTTCATACAGCTTGGCCTTGAGCTGCTTCATGGCCACGTCTTTGTTCTTGTGCTGAGAACGATCATTCTGACACTGAGTAACCACGCCGGTGGGCAAGTGGGTGATACGCACCGCTGATTCGGTACGGTTGACATGCTGGCCCCCTGCACCGCTGGCACGGTATACATCGATGCGTAGATCCCCAGGATCGATCTCGATGTTAATATCGTCGTCGATTTCGGGGGAGACAAATACCGCAGCGAAAGAGGTGTGACGGCGATTACCCGAATCAAAAGGGGATTTGCGCACCAGTCGATGCACGCCAGTTTCGGTACGTAACCACCCGAAGGCATATTCGCCACTAAACCTGACCGTTGCACTCTTAATCCCCGCGACCTCACCGGCGGAGACTTCGATCAGCTCGGTGTTGAATCCCCGTCGCTCACCCCAGTGCAGATACATGCGCAACAACATGTTGGCCCAGTCCTGGGCCTCCGTACCGCCAGAGCCGGCTTGCACATCCAGAAAGGCATCATGATCATCCATCTCTCCCGAGAACATGCGTCGGAACTCCAATGCCGCGACTTTTTGTTCGAAACCGTGCAGATCTAAAACGACAGCATCGACCGTGACTTGGTCCTGCTCATCGGCAGCGAGTTCCAGCAGATCCTGAGCATCATCCAAACTGCTGCCCATATCTCGCAAAGTATCAACAATGGTCTCCAATCGTGCGCGCTCCCGGCCCAGATTCTCGGCCCTTTCTGGTTGATTCCAGATCTTAGGGTCTTCCAGCTCCCGGCTAACCTCTTCCAGACGTTCTTGCTTTACCTCGTAGTCAAAGATACCCCCTCAGGGCTTCAACCCTCACTCTGAGGTCTTTTATCTGGTTCTGAATGGGATTGATTTCCAACATGGTTGTTCTGTCTCCCTGGCGCTAAGCAACTAACAACGCGGTAGTATAACCGCTTATCCGCCGGATTCCACCGTCTTGAATCTTGCGGCCATACCCAAAAAACCCACGACGAAAATGGATGTGCCCACGACGGTAAAGCGCAAGTGGAGTTCTTCGATGGTCAGGCCGTCGGTGGCATAGAGCATCACGATCAGGGCGACCACAGCCCAGCCTACAAACCGCAGGACCTCTCCTTTAATGATGCTGCTCGTACTCTCTGTCTCCTCTACCGGGGTATCCATCTGGTAAGCCACGAAACCGCACATTAATGCGGGCAGTATGCCCCAACGCATGTGCTTGATGAATCCAGTTAGAAAATCGAAATCAGCCCATTCATGGCTGGTCAACCCTAAGATCAGGGCCGAGGCCGAGGTGCTGACGATGAATCCTATGAGCATCATAAGGATATAGAACCCGTAATAGCGGGGAGATTCCTGGTGGCTTGATCTGTAGGCATAGGTGCGTGAAACAAGCACCAGTGCTATTGGAAACACATACATCGCCAAGGCGTACACGATCCACCTGAATGTGGCATCGTCAAAATGCGCCAATGGATCGCCAGGATAGATGAGGTTGTTGTGAAGTAAGATGGAGAATTCTCGACCCAGCATGATACCCGTTACGGTCGCTGCCGTGAAGATCAGCAGATACTTGTAGGTGTGTTTCAAAAGCAGCTGATTGGGATTTCCCCCCAAGCGTTTTACGGTATCCCATACTTCCTTGTCGCTGGTGCTGCCGAAGATTACCAAACAGGCCAATAAACGACACAATAATCCGACCAGTTCATCGAGTCCCTTGATGAGATTAACGGTTTTCGTGTAGTGAGGCTCGGCTTCTTTCCAGACCGCCACCTGCTCCGACATGGCATTGTAAGAGATACAGATATTCCCCCATCTCAAGGAAGGTTCACTGAAAAATCGTTGATAAGAGATCTGATTCGCATAGGATTGTATCTGATCAAAGAGCACGCTGTTATGTGCCCATTTGTATTCAACAGTAGTATGAGATTTTTCGAAATCACCAGGATCTATGCTGGCGATAAGCAAGCGATTGGCGATCTGAATCTTGAGCTTTTTGTCTATGTTGGATAATTGCGAGGTCCGCAAGGCACTATAGACCTCAACCGCCTTCCTAGGGATGGCAAAGGCATCATAGACGGTGTCTCTCAGAATCAGCAAGGGGTTGAACCGGCTTTCCCAGAACACGAAAAAAAGAAAGCTCAACGCAGCCATCAAAGGAATCAGTTTGCCGCCGTCAAGACCGGTAAATAACTTAACGAGTTCACCCGCGCTCAGCGTTTCCACAACGAAGTCGATCAGCGGATATAGCGGCAGCCAGGCGTAAATTAACAAAAAATAAGTGCCTGCGATAAATACGCAATAGATTGCGATACCCAGCCAATACAGGTTCTGACGGGTAAAATATTGCGGCAGGGTCGGCTCGTCCCCGAGTTGAATGGAACGTTTTTGGAATGAGCGGAAGGCAAGAAAAAGAGCCAATCCCGCACCCAGGATCTGAATAGTGTAGTTGATGATAAGATTGAGAGTCACACCGAATTCTTCTTTTTCACCAAGGCGTCGTTTTTGATTTCGTAACCCAATATCATAAGTGCTCTACCGGGTACGGGTAAGCAGTTCTTACTCTACCATTTCACCCTGTTCTGCACTCATCTTTATAATCTTAATACAATCTCTAAACAACGTCCGTTAAATGTGTCACAACAAGCTGCGGACTCAGCACTCCCCGATACTCATTGACGTCAAGACGATACACTATATGTATGTTCTTGAGAGCGTCGCACCGGCCCACCGTAGGGAAATTGAATACCATGGCGTCAATGCCGGGCAGATATCCATCGGTTTTCAACATCAGCTTGAGATGTTTTTCGGCAACAACGCGCTGATCTAGGATTTCGAAAACCCCATCGAATTCGGGTTCCGGAAAACCCTGCCCCCAGGGCCCGCCTTGGCGCAGTAATTCCGCGACCTCGAGACAGAGCTGGTTATGCTCAAGTTCACCATCGGAATACACTTCACCATTGAGCTGATCCTCGGTCAGATTCTGTGCCACTACCTGCGCATAGGCCTGTCGAAAGGCATCCAGATGAGCTTGGGGCAGGCTCAGACCCGCCGCCATGGCATGACCTCCAAATTTAGTGATCAAACCAGGGTGTGTGGTAGCGATCTCATCCAGAAGATCGCGGATGTGCAAAGCTGGGATCGAACGTGCAGAACCTTTGATTTCGCCGTTCCCCGCCCTGGCAAAGGCGATCACCGGCCGGTGAAAACGTTCCTTGATCCGCGAGGCCAGGATCCCGATGACCCCCTGATGCCAACCCTCGTCATAAAGGCAAAATCCCTCCGGCAATACCTTGTCATCAAGTCCAGCGCTAGTCTGTTCCACCAGATCCAGGGCATCGTTTTGCATCCGGGACTCGATCGCCCGCCGCTGACGGTTTAACTGGTCCAGCTTCACGGCCAGGGCATTGGCCTTATCTTGATCGTCCGTCAACAGACACTCGATACCGATCGACATGTCCTGCAACCGTCCCGCGGCATTGAGCCTTGGACCCACGGCGAATCCCATATCTGAGGCAACGGTGCGTCTCTGGTTCCGCCCGGCTACGCGCAGCAATGCACCGATACCGGCGATACAATGTCCGGCCCGGATGCGGCGCAGGCCCTGTTCGACCATAATGCGATTATTGTGGTCCAGAGGAACGACATCAGCCACGGTACCCAAGGCGACAAGATCAAGAAATTGGGCCATATTGGGCTCTGGTATACCCCGAGCTCCAAACCAACCCACATCACGCAGATGCGCTCGCAATGAAAGCATAACGTAGAAGATGACCCCGACACCCGCCAAGGCCTTACTCGGAAAGGGATCATCGTGCATATTGGGATTGACGATCACATCTGCCTGGGGTAATTCGGTCCCGGGCAGGTGGTGATCGGTAATCATGACCTTGATTCCATGCGCATGGGCCGCGGCGACACCGTCGATACTCGCCACACCATTGTCTACGGTAATGATCAGATCAGGACGCCAGGCCAGGCTGGCGACAACGATCTCTGGTGTCAGACCGTATCCATACTCAAACCTGTTCGGAACCAGATAATGAACATTGACCGCACCCATGCTGCGCAGCGCCCGCAAGGCCAAGGCAGTGCTGGTGGCACCATCGGCATCGAAATCTCCCACCACCAGTATGCGCTGCTGGCGTTTTAACGCCTGTTCGAGCAGGCTCATTGCCGCGGCCATTCCGGAAAGCTGCATTGCAGGAAGTAACCGGGAAAGAGACAACTCCAATTGCCGCATCGAGCTGATGCCCCGCTGGGCATAGACACGTTTCAGTATGGGATGGAGATGTTCCGGTAATTGCCGTTCATCCACGGCATTAGAACGGCGTTTGATTTTGCGAAAAGACATAACTCAGTAGGAACTGATCATTCTGCTTGACACTTTAAGTATGTGCTCGAAAGGGCTAGCCCTTTCGACTCATTTGTAATTGTAAAGATAAAACCTGCATTCTGATCGCACCCCTCAGTATTTAAGAATGCACATGCAGGATCTAGGTATCAAGATATTCATACAGAGGAAGTGGTTTGCGCCAAAACCTCCAGCGATCGCGCCCGCTAAATTCAAACATCTGGCCAGCACAGTCATAAAGGACACATTTGCGGATAGTCCCGGCCCTGAGATGCGCGGTCAAAGGCTCGAACCACTCTCGTTGTAACTCTTGCATTTCGCGCCCCCATACGGGGAAATCGTCATAGCTGGACGCAATGGCCAAATCGTCCAGGCAAACCAGATGTGTTCCTGACAAATTCATATCTAACAGAAATTCTAATCCCTTGGGCTGTGGTTGGGATTCAATAGCCGCCAAGCGGCTCAACCCTGCAATCAACGGGTCATCTCCCCATACCCCGCTCCATGTCGCTTTCTTAATCCGAGGCAGACCACCACCACCAAATAGCCAGAGACTATTGATTGCCAATTCCCCATTAGCTCGGCGCCTGCGATTCGGCTCCGCATCATGATAAAGCATTTGGGTTTCATTAAGAATGCCACGCCAATAGCGGGCACGGTCGCCGCTGGGAAAATGCGGGCTAACATCGCCCCCTCTTACTTGACGCAACGTTTGAATGCGCAGGGCCTCGGGACCTGTTAAGCGTAGATGCCAGCAGTCAACGGCATCCGCCGCTAAGGACACCCCTTCCGCTGCAAAATGATGATTGAACAAATCGGTCAAAATCCGCGCGTCTTCGATTCCGATCCTCAACTGCGAGGCGTCTAACAACAGGGCCTGTTGAATATCTGCCCGCAAATGGACGGGATCTGCACAAAAATAATGGTACTCATTTGCATCCCCCGTCATCGCGTAACGTCTGATCGCCCCCAAGGGAAGATCCCCTTCTGGAGGCCGCTGCATTTCAAACAACGCACAGAGCTGGGCATCGAAACCGCAGGCTGCTGACCCAGTGCGATGAACTCGAGCGAGCAGTGTTTCAATAGCAGCAAAACGGGGAAATTGCTTGGCCCCCTTAGCCCTGCTGACGAGCCTACCAAGCAACCCAGGTATAAGGATATGCAGATTCAAGCGACCCCGGATTGGAGGTTTGGCCGGCATGATGAGGAGGACACTGCTGTTATCCCCGTTGATGATCCATGGACAATGGATAGGTCATCCGCCAAAGGAGGCGCATAACGGCTAACCACCGGATTCGATGAACTTAGCCCTCAAGGGTGATCGGCCGAGTTCGGGGTCTTTGAAATGGTTGAGTAAGGGACTGGGGCCATGAACCTGGAATTCAGCCAGAGATGGACCGGTATAACAACAATAGGAGTGGGCCGTTTCATGAATCTGCAACTCACTAAGACCGGGAAGATACTCGATCAGTTGTTCCCAGATAAAGATGCTAAGCAACTCGGTACTGGATCGCCAAGCCAGCTCCGCACCCACATAGTTGAGACTCTGATGGTCCAGCTGCGCTACGACCAATCGCTCCACTACCGCCTTAAGGTAACCATAATCCAACACGAAACCGGTAGCAGGATCAATACGATCTGCCACCTTTACCTTGATCGAATAGCGGCCACCATGCAAATTAGAGCACTTACCCGGATAGTCGGTAATGAAGTGTGCCGAGTCGAACAGTAACTCCTTGACTACAGTCGCCCGAGGTCCGTCTAGGTAAAGGCGTTCCTCACATCCAGGCATCGACAAAAGCCTGTCTTTGATCAATGACAAAAATTCGCGAGTATCCCTTTCGGTCTCGGTGCGCAATAAGGCGCCCTGGGGTTGAGCGCAGGCCTCCAGAGACTTGAATGCTACCCGATATTGCTGGTGCATTTTCTGTAATAAGGACGCGCAGATCTCGGTATCCGCCAATGGGATAAAAAGATAATTCGCATGAAGTTCCCCATTGAAGGCAACCAGTACCGCCAAGGTGTCGAGTAAATGCGATGTATCCAGATCAATACGATCTTGCAAGAACTCCACATTGCCGCTGCGGGTCTTGAGGCGGTTGCGTGCAACCACCCGGTGACTGTGGTCAGAGTAGAAATATTCCTGCCTGAACTTGAAGCCGAATGCTTCCAGGTCCTGAAGGCACCACAGCAGCAGCTCCAAACGCTTGATGTCCCCCTCGATAAAACTCAGCCCCTGCGCCCGACACACCTTACCCGCCAGCAACAAACCGGTTAAGTAGGCCCTCGCCAGTGGATTGTCAGGCGTTGATATGCGTGGATAGTGATCAACAGACTCTTTCAGGTTGAGCCGATCCAGGTCGACCAGAATATCCAGTGGCAGATGGTGTCTTATCGCATATTCCTGCAGGGTTAAACCACAACAATTGGCAAGATGTTCATTGTCCAACCGGACCAGATCTTGATGGCATTCCAGACATTTCATGTCGCCTCCTTGATGGCACACTGTGGGAGGTTCACTCGCGTTCGACCAAGCATGCTTGGATTGAACCATCTATCGATGACGGTTATGCCCATGACGGATGGGGTATACAGGGCTGACACAGATGTATATCCGAATACCTAGATCCTGCAAGTGATCGTGCTTATAGGGTGCAAGATATTCATTCGTAGAGCGAATTTGAGACCGAGTGGAGCAGTGGCACATGGATGTGCCGGTAACGGACCTAAGGATGGAATCCTTATTGTGATTCCCGAGGGAGAAAATATCGCTATACGGATCAAGAGCTTGTGCTATGTGAGTGCGATCACTTGCAGGATCCAGGTCATAGACAGGTTCTTGGATGTGCAAGTTCTAGGAATGAGTTTTCACCTCATCCTGAAAAAATATCAGGCACTGCTCAGACAACAGCGCGCTGATATAAATTGGTCGGGGCGAGAGGATTTGAACCTCCGACCACCGCAACCCCATTGCGGTGCGCTACCAGGCTGCGCTACGCCCCGGTGGAGGGAAAGAATACTTGATCTTAAAGACGTTGGAAAGCCCGTGCGGAAAGAATTATTTTTTGAGCAGCTCTAACAGCTCTTCCAGTTCTTTGCTCAATTGGTGAATGACTTGCTTGTACTTAGCGCTCTTCTCGTTATTCGAGGTCCCGGAAAGCTTCTGCCTTGCCCCGCCTATGGTATAACCCTGCTCATAAAGCAGGCTGCGTATTTGGCGTATCAGAATGACCTCATGACGCTGGTAATAACGCCGATTACCTCTGCGTTTTACGGGTTTGAGGGAGGGGAATTCCTGCTCCCAATAACGCAAGACATGGGGTTTAACCCGGCATAGATCACTCACTTCTCCAATAGTGAAATAACGTTTCCCTGGTATCGGAGGCAACTCGTTATTATTTCCCGCTTCCAGCATAGTCCTCTACTCGTGCCTTGAGTTTCTGCCCCGGGCGAAATGTCACCACCCGTCTTGCAGATATCGGTATCTCTTCGCCTGTTTTCGGGTTTCTACCCGGGCGCTGCTTTTTCTCTCTCAGAGTAAAGTTACCAAATCCCGAAAGCTTGACCTGCTCGCCTTGCTCAAGAGCCGTGCGAACCTCCTCAAAGAACAGTTCCACCAAGTCTTTGGCCTCACGCTTATTGAGACCGAGTTCTTCAAAAAGTGATTCAGCCAGATCGGCTTTTGTCAGTGCCATACTTACTCCCTTAGCGAAGCCCCGAGTTCACGCTCCAATCTGGACACGATCCGGGATACCATTTCATCAACCTCTTTATCCGTAAGAGTGCGTGATAAATCCTGCAAAATCAAGCCTAAAGCGAGACTTTTTAGATTTTCAGCCACCCTTTTACCACTGTAAACATCGAAAATCTGACATTCCTGCAAGGCATCGATATGGATCGAAGCGATACAGCGTCTGACCTGATCGGCAGTGGTGCCCCGATCCACGACAATGGCGATATCCCTGCGAATAACGGGAAATCGCGACAACGGTTGAAAATGAGCTACCCGCCCGCGGTTTAATATGGCCAGCTCAATTTCGAATAGATATATCCGCTGCCCCAACCCGAACTGAGTTTCGAGACTGGGATGCAATGCCCCCAGCCAACCACAACATTTTTCATCTATGGTTAATGCAGCTGACTGTCCCGGATGCAGGGCGGGATGGGGCTGGGCCCTGAATTCCACTTTTTCTTGCAAATCCGCAAGCCGCAGCAAGGCCTCAATGTCACCTTTGATGTCGAAGAAGTCTACAGCCTGCGTTTTTACACCCCATTGCTCAGGCAATATCCCGCCACTGGCAAGACCAGCCAGCATGGGGGCCTGTTCCAAACTCGATCCCGACTCGACGAACCTCAACCCCGTCTCGAATAACCTGATCCGGGTCTGTTGTCGATTGAGATTGTGCTGTGCGGTCTTGACCAGGCCCGCCCAGAGCGTAGTACGCATCACCGCGAGCTCGCTAGAGATAGGATTGGCAAGCCTTTTTGCCGTTTGCTGCGGATCGAATCGCCGTTGCCACAGCGGATCCACGAAACTATAGTTGATCGCCTCCTGATAACCACGATCGACCAACAACTCTCGGATCCGGGCAGAGGAGATCGCCGCCTCATCTTGTTGCTGAATCACCGCTCGGCGCGCCTGACTAACTAACGGTATGTTCTCATAACCGTAGACCCTTGCGACTTCCTCGATCAAATCGGCCTCAATGGCTAAATCGAATCGGAAACTGGGCACGCTGACCTTCCATTGCTCATCGATCTGCTCGGCATCACAACCCAATGCATCCAACATGCCGTTTATAGCGGACGCCTCGGGCGAAATGCCGAGCAATCGACGTATCCTTGAACGACGCAGCCTTATAGATGACCGGTGCGGCAAATGATCGTTGTTCGCGATATCGATCACCGGGCCCGGCTCCCCCCCAACGATCTCGATCAACAAGGCCGTGGCGCGCTCGATGGCCCGCCGTTGCAACTGCGGATCCACGCCTCTTTCGAACCGATGGGACGAATCGGTGTGCAGGCCGAAGCCTCGCGCCTTTCCGGCGATGAGTTCCGGCTTGAAGAAGGCACTCTCCAGGAAGATATCCTGTGTGTTTTCGCTCACCGCACTGCCAACACCGCCCATGATGCCCGCCAGGGCCAGGGCTTGCCGATGATCGGCAATGACCAGGGACCCCGGGTCCAGGGTCAGAGTCTGGCCATCCAACAATACTAGCTCCTCGCCTTGGCTCGCGAAGCGCACCCGGAGTCCTCCCTGCAACACTTCCAGATCGAAGGCATGCATGGGCTGGCCCAGTTCCAACATGACATAATTGGTGATATCCACTACCGGGGCAATGCTGCGAATACCGCTGCGGCGCAGCCGTTCCTGCATCCATAGGGGTGTTGTCAGAGAGGAATCGATGCCCCTGACAACTCTCCCCACATAGCGGGGACAAGCCTGGTCGGCCAGGATCTGCACCGCCAACAGCTGATCATTGTGCGGCGTCACCGGAGCATGCGCTTTTGCCTCAACCCGCGCACCGGTCAATACCGAGACCTCGCGGGCCAGCCCGGCAATGCTCAAACAATCCCCTCGGTTAGGGGTGAGATCGAGTTCGAAAATGGCATCGTCAAGCTGTAGATAGTCCCTGATATCCCTTCCCAAAGTGGCATCATCATCCAGGCGCATCAGCCCGGTCGCCGCGTCGGTCAACCCCAACTCCTTGGTCGAGCAGAGCATACCAAAGGATTCTGCACCACGTAATTTAGCCTTTTTGATACGGTAATCGCCAGGCAGTACCGCGCCCACCCTTGCCAAAGGGGCATACATCCCGGCACTGACGTTTTGCGCACCACAGACCACCTGCACCGTATCCTCATCGGACACGGCCACCTGGCAGAGTCTGAGACGATCGGCGTTTGGATGAGGCTCAACACCGAGCACTCGGGCGATAGTCACACCCTCAAAGGCAGGGGCCGCCGGTGTAATGTTAGCGACCTCGAGTCCCGCCATGGTGAGACGCTCCCCCAACGCCTCGGCACTCAGATCGGGATCGACCCACTCACGCAGCCAGGTTTCACTGAATTTCATTAGCCACCTTATTAATTAAACTGCCTGAGGAATCGCAAATCATTTTCAAAAAACAGGCGCAGATCCGACACCCCGTAGCGCAACATGGCCAGGCGTTCCACCCCCACCCCAAAGGCATAGCCGGTAAATTGCTCATTATCGATATCTACATAAGCGAATACCTGCGGATGTACCATGCCGCAGCCCATCACCTCCAACCAGCCGGTATGACTACAGACGCGGCAACCTTCACCGGCACACATCACGCATAGAATATCCACCTCCGCGGAGGGCTCGGTAAACGGAAAATAAGAGGGCCTGAAACGGGTTTTGAGATCTTTACGTTCAAAGAAGGCCTTCAAGAATTGGTCGATGACCACCTTTAGATCCGCAAACGATACCTCTTCATCCACCAGCAACCCTTCGACTTGATGGAACATGGGGCTATGCGTCAGATCGGAATCACAACGATACACCCGCCCAGGCGCAATGATGCGCAGCGGCGGTTTACTCGCTTCCATCGCCCGCACCTGCACCGGCGAGGTGTGGGTGCGCAGCAAGGTGCGATCATCGAAATAAAAGGTATCGTGCATGGCACGCGCCGGGTGATGGGCCGGGATGTTCAGGGCCTCGAAATTATGGTAGTCGTCTTCTATCTCCGGACCTTCGATGACCTCAAACCCAAGCTGTGAGAACAGGTCCTCGATACGCTGCAAGGTCTGGGTCACGGGATGCAAGCCCCCGCTGTGCTGACCTCGACCAGGCAGGGTTACGTCGACCGACTCCGCGATCAATCGGGAATTGATCGCCGCTTCCTGCAAGACCTCGCTACGCGACTTTACCGCGGCTTGAATACGCTGTTTGGCCTTATTGATCGTCTGGCCAGCGCCTGGACGCTGCTGCGCCGGCAAGCGACCCAGCCCTTTTAATTGAGCCGTTATAAGTCCCTTTTTACCAAGATAAGCCACCCGCAGTTCATCCAACCCCGGCACGGTAGCGGCGCTTTCAATCTCAGTAAGAGCCTTGTTTAACAGCTTGTCTATATCCAGCACGATAAGATACCCAAACCAAAAAAAGAGGGAAAGGCGATACCTTTCCCTCTACGTTCGCGGCCCCCGTCAACATACGTTCGCTAACGGGCCAGTGGATTCGTTCAGTGAGTCAGGCTGGCCTTGGCTTTTTCCGCTATCGTTCCAAAGGCCGCCAAGTCATGAACCGCCAGATCGGCCAGCATCTTGCGGTCGATTTCTATGGATGCCTTATGCATGCCATCAATCAAGCGACTATAGCTCAGTCCGAATTGGCGGGCAGCAGCATTGATGCGGACGATCCACAAAGACCTGAATTGACGCTTACGCTGACGCCGATCTCGGTAGGCATACTGCCCCGCTTTAGTGACCGCCTGCTTGGCGACACGGATGATATTTTTACGGGCACCGTAATAACCCTTAGCCTTGGCACGAACCTTCTTGTGCCGGGCATGTGCAACGACACCGCGCTTTACTCTTGGCATGATGGAATCCTTTTATTAACTGTACGGCAACATCTTGCGCACACTGCGCGTATCCGCATCGGCTATCACCAACTGGGAACGCAGATGGCGTTTACGTTTGCTACTCTTTTTAGTCAAAATATGTCTAAGATGAGACTGCTTACGCTTAAACGCTCCAGAGGAGGTCTTTTTAAAGCGTTTTGCCGCACCCCGGTTGGTCTTGAGTTTAGGCATTGAATATCAACTCCATTGTTCTGTAACTGGGCAACCTGAACCGCGGCGTTAATACTCATCACACAATAGCGAGTATCCAACGCGGCCACGGCCCATTCATTCGATGGGTAAAACTATCATCTAAGAACCCATCAAGATCTAGGTCATCGCTAGGGAAAACCGGCATGAGCCCGATTTTCCGCAGTAGATTGACCCTAAGTCCGACCGGCTCCTAGGTATTACTTATTTTTCCGTGGTGCGAATATCATAATCATCTGCCGTCCTTCCATCCTGGGCCGTTGTTCGACCATGGCATATTCCTCCAGGTCCTGTTCCACCCTGTTCAGCAACAGCGCGCCGCGGTCCTTATGCATCATCTCCCGCCCACGAAAACGTATCGTCACCTTTGTTTTATCACCCTCTTCCAAGAACTCAACGAGCTTGCGAAGTTTGACCCTATAGTCGCCCTTCTCGGTGCTTGGACGAAACTTTATCTCTTTTACCTGGACCTGTTTCTGTTTTTTACGGGCAACTTGGGCCTTTTTGTTTTGCTCAAATTTAAACTTCCCATAATCCATCACCCGACACACAGGTGGTTTGGCATTAGGCACAATCTCTACCAGATCGAGCCCGGTGTCCTCTGCTATCCTATGGGCACGAGCTATATCAACTACACCGATGTTTTCTCCCTTATCATCGATCAACCGAACCTTGGGTAAATCAATCTCCCGATTTAGACGATGCTCTTTGACTACGCTGATTTTAAATCCTCCGAAGTAGATTGGTTTCTGTGCGCAACCTCATTGGTAAGCCTGTTACACAATTCGCCCACCTCCATCGTTCCTAGATCCTCTCCCGCTCGGGTACGCACGGCTATGGTCTGGGTGTCGACCTCACGATCACCGATAATGACCATATAAGGGACACGCTGCAGGGTATGTTCGCGAATCTTAAAACCAATCTTTTCATTTCTCAAGTCGATTGTCGCTCTTAGACCCTGTTTTATCAGCGTCTCGTAAACAACCCTCACATACGGTGCCTGACGATCAGTGATATTCATCACTACAATCTGAACCGGGGCCAACCACAAAGGCAATATCCCCGCATAGTGCTCGAGCAAGATACCGATGAAACGCTCCAAGGAACCCAGGATGGCGCGGTGAACCATCACCGGGACATGGCGCGATCCATCCTCTGCCACATATTGCGCACCCAGGCGGCCCGGCATGGAAAAATCCACCTGGATGGTACCGCACTGCCAGATGCGGCCGATACTGTCCCTGAGGGTGAAGTCTATCTTCGGTCCGTAAAACGCCCCTTCACCGGGTTGCAGCACAAAATCCAGGCCCTTGGCCCGCAGCGCTATCTCTAAAGCATCTTCAGCCTGGTCCCAAAGCGCATCTTCACCGACCCGCCGTTCGGGCCGGGTGGACAGCGCCAGCTGGATATCCTCGAACCCAAAATCGGAGTAGACCTTGAAGGTCAGATCGATGAGCGCGGCCACCTCATCTTGCAATTGGTCTTTAGTGCAAAAGATATGGGCATCGTCCTGCACGAATCGCCGCGCACGCATCAGGCCGTGCAAGGTACCGGAAGCTTCGTTTCTATGCACCGTGCCGAATTCGGCCAGGCGCAGCGGCAGATCACGGTAACTCTTCAGGCCCTGATTGAAGATCTGAATATGACCCGGGCAATTCATGGGTTTGATGGCGTATTCGCGATGCTCGGACTGGGTAGCGAATATCATGTCCCCGAACTTATCCCAGTGCCCGGAACGCTCCCACAGCGAGCGATCGAGTATCTGCGGGGTGTGAACCTCATGATAACCCGCACCCCCGAGCGCTACGCGCATGTAATCCTCTACCAGGCGATACAGAGTCCAGCCCTTTTCGTGCCAGAACACCATGCCGGGGGCCTCCTCCTGAAAATGAAACAGATCGAGCTGCTTGCCCAACTTGCGGTGATCACGTTTTTCGGCCTCCGCGAGACGAAACAGATAGGTCTTGAGCTGTTTTTTATCCGCCCAGGCCGTACCGTAGATGCGTTGCAGCATCTCGTTACGAGAATCCCCCCGCCAATAGGCCCCAGCCACCTTGGTCAGTTTGAAGGCCTTTAGCCTACCGGTGCGGGGCACATGAGGCCCGCGGCAAAGATCGATGAAATCACCTTGACTGTAGAGTGAAATATCCTCCCCCTGCGGGATGTCTTCGATGATCTTCGCCTTGTATTCCTCACCGAGTCGCCGAAAAAAAGCGATCGCCTGGTCGCGCGGCATCAGCTTGCGCTGAACCGGAGAATCCGCCTTGGCCAGTTCCGCCATCTTTTTTTCGATGGCCACCAGGTCTTCCGGGGTAAAGGTGCGCTCGAAGGCAAAATCATAAAAAAAGCCGTCCTCGATAACGGGTCCGATAGTGACCTGGGCGCTGGGGAACAAGCTCTTGACCGCCTGGGCGAGCAGATGGGCGGTGGAATGACGGATGATCTCAAGACCTTCACCATCCTTGGCGGTGATGATCCTCAGCTCCACATCCCGGTCGATGAGGTATGAGGTATCCACCAGCCTGCCATCGACCTGGCCGGCTATTGCCGCCTTGGCCAGCCCAGGACCGATATCGGCGGCGATATGGGCAATCGAAACAGATTGATCGTAATGACGGCGGCTGCCGTCAGGCAAAGAAATATCTGGCATTGAGGGTACGCTCCAGTGGAGACCGATACGAGGGGCCATGCCCACAGCGCAAATCTATGGAATTATTGGTAGGCGCGATTGGACTCGAACCAACGACCCCCACCATGTCAAGGTGGTGCTCTAACCAGCTGAGCTACGCGCCTGTATCAGAGCCGCAAAACTTACCATAAAATGAGTCCGTTGAATAGACACCGTGCTAAAACAATAACTTTCTCAGCTGAAAAAACGCCAAAGCCAATCCATATTTAAATTGGAAAATGAAAACCATGAAACATGGCGTACCAGGAACACTCGGCGGTGATGCGGGCTTACCCTGGGTCTACGGACTGCGCGGCGGGCTCGGTCAGGAACCGATTCAGGTGATTCGGGACACCACCGCAGCGGGCTATAATGAGCGCCACAGGATTCTGCGGTATACCCAATCCCAATTCCTTAATAGCGACGGTAAAAAGATGGGATAAAAGCACGAGTTCCAAACGAACGTGACTAGGGCTTATTTTTCGTCCAAATCGATGGGGCTGATCTAGGCGCCGATCACGGTATTCTGCGATAATCTGTGGCGTGATTGCGGCGAGAGAGTAAGAACCTAACTCATTGTTTTCATTAGTGCCCGAGGCCGGACTTGAACCGGCAAGGGGTGTTACCCCGAGGGATTTTAAGTCCTAATTGGTTACAAATAACCACCAACAAAAAGACAACTAAATTATTAACAATCAATAAGTTATTGTGATATACAGATCTTACCATTTGCGTGCATTTGTGGTTATTTGGGCCTGTCAGTGCACCGAATTTGCACGGAAAATGAACCATGGCAAAGAACTGCCAGCACGACAACCTGCAGTATCGTTATTTGTTGAGCAATAACTGGTTCTCTGCGGGTGAGAACATGAAATATATCAAACAGGTTGAATGATAGATAGGCTTGTTAATTGCCATACGGCTTTCGTTAATGTTAATACCACACTTACATGGTACTCGACTGGTTAACGATCCGCCAGGTTCCATCCGAGCTACGGCATGCCATACCATAAACACGCTTAGTACTGCCTCTGATCGTGGCCTTTGTCATATACTCACGACAGTAACGGCCTTGGAGCTCATAGGTCTTTTGGGGCATAGCCTTGTATTCCACACCTGTATAAGGATTGTGCCAGGCAACAACCTGCTGGTCCTGTGCCCGTTCCAATACCTGGCCTATACACTGCTGATCGGCCTGATCCATGGTCCGTCCAACGTGCCGACCGATAAGAATACCCGCGACAGTGCCGGCGATGGTCGCAACGGTTTTGCCATCGCCCCTTCCAACTCTGGAGCCGAGGACGCCACCAACGACACCTCCCAATAACCCACCGAGTGCCTGGCGGTTGCATCTACCATGAGGAATACCCAGTATTTCAGTCACCCTTGAATACTCATCATACGGGCCCGGATCTTCAGGGTGTCGGTACCTTTCGTATGGCCCGCCATACCGATGCTTGGCACGATAACCGTGGGCCGGGGCCCAAGGCGGCGGTCCTCCGCCATGGCGGGTTTCAGATCCGCAGCTTTCTTTGTGTTTGTAATTTCCCCGGCCTTTCTTATTTTTGCGCTTGCAGTCTTCGTACTCCTCTTGATATTCGTAATAAGGGCCGCCATGTCCCCTGTGTTTTTTATGTCCAGATTCGTCTTTCCATGGATCGGCAATGGCCACCGACGATGAAAAAACAAACAGCGTGATGGCCAATAAACTCAAAACTGAACTGATATTCCGCATGATGAAGTACTCTTTTTCCTTATTGTATCTATAGGAGTCGACCCGCTGAATGCGGCACTTCCGGCGTATACCCCGTCACCGGTCGATCCACACAATACGACTTCCGCTTAATACCATCGCATTTAACACGCGGATCAGATCTCATAGGTAGGGTAGCGCAGTATACCCAGGCCCCATAGTATTAAGCCGATAATAACGACGGAAAAACTGATCTAGATCGTGCCTGCCGAATGTTTACGGTTTACCCTTTTTTATGAAATATTCGGGCTACGATCTTGCTTGCAAACAATGCGGTCACATCACGCGAGAGGAGCCTCATCGTGCGCCCCCGCAGCAACAAGCGTGGGGCAACGTTGAGTTGACTGAATGGCGCCTGATCGGTCCCACGCTTGCTGCCTTACTGAGCATGCTGCATTATCGCTGGCGCCTGTCGGCACGTCATTGTCATGAACTCTTCATCGAACTCTTCGGACTGCATCTGAGTGTCGGCGCAATCCAGCAATCATTCCACGAATCAGCCCGGGGGAGCGAACCGGTGATGGAGTTGCTCGCGAGCGAGTTGGCCAAGGAAGAGGTAACGTATGCCGACGAAACCCCACACAAGCAAGCCGGTGTCCCGCTCTGGTTGTGGGTCGCGATGGGCGCGAGCACCGTGTTATTCTTTATCGGCCGACGTACCAAAGAGACCTTCTGGAGATGCATCGGAATAGATCTTGGCGGTTGGCTCATGTCGGACGGGTATCGGGTTTATCGCAAGTATGAGCTACGTCTGCGCTGTTGGGCGCATCTGATCCGAAAAGCGCGGGGTCTGGCTGAAACCTATACCCCTCACGTTCAGGGATATGGGCGCACCATCCTGGGGATCCTCGATACGCTCAAAGAGGGCGTTTACAATGCCCGGGAAGGCCCACCAAGCGATCTTGTGAAAACATTTACTGCCGATCTTTCCCGTCTGAAAGCGCTCTGTATCAAGATGAGTAACTCGAAAAACGAGAAGGCGCGCAAACTCGGCGCAGAATTTCTCAACGACTGGGATGCGATCTTCCGTGTGCTGGAGCACCCTCATTTGCCGTTGACCAATAACTTAGCCGAACGCATCTTGCGCCACTGGGTGATCCTACGCAGGATCACTCAGGGCACGCGTACCGTCCAAGATAGCCGGGCGCTGGCTACCATGGCAAGTATTATCGAAAGTTGCCGCCTACGCAACGCGTCACCTTTGCGCTACCTGGCGCAAGTTATTGCCGCAGGCCGTCAGGGACTGGATGCTCCTCCATTGCCTTCAATCCCCGCCGCTACGTGAGTCAGGGCTCTTTTGCTTGGTAGGGGCGTGAACGCTTACGATTCACTGAGGTGGTATCAAAATGAACATGCGCTGTGGATAACGCAAAACGCGGTAGCGCCGCTACCGACACGCTCGAGAAAATCTTCTGCGTGCCCACTTCATAAATGAGCTCCAACACCCGACCTACATTGTCGTCATTGAAATAACTGCTCGCCAGTTGTTCACCAAACAGCAACCCCCGGTCGCAGTCTTCAACGCTCTAAAACGTTGAGCTTCGTTCCTCAGCGCCAACCTACACTATTCGGTTTGGTATCAAGGCATAATCCGCGAGTTCAGGATATCTGAAGGGGTGTGATAATCACAGTGGGGTATCCCCACAGCGGATGATCCTTTGGCAAAGGCCCCGGGCCGGTGACATCCAAACCGGCGCCGGCAAATTCTCCATGCTGCAGGGCGGCCATTAAACCCTCTGTCACCACACTTTTACCACGGCCGATGTTGATAAAGATGGATTCTTCATCTTCGCACTCCTGGGCAATCTTGCAGGATCCTCATGGGTTGACAGACGATGGGCATGGACAGAAGATCTTTTACCTGACCGATCATGTTACAGATTTATTCTATATACTCATAGATCAGGTGAAAGGGTTTAAGGTGGACTGTGAAAAAGATACTCTATGTCGATATGGATAACGTGCTTGTCGATTTCCTAACCGGCCTACGCCACTATGACCCGGCCATTATCGAAGGCTATGAGGGAAGATATGACGAAATACCTGGTATTTTCTCCAAAATGAGACCCATGGAAGGGGCCATAGACGGCTTTGCTCTATTATCTACTCATTTCGATACCTATGTACTCTCAACATCCCCGTGGGAAAACCCCAGCGCCTGGACTGATAAACTGGTTTGGGTGAAACAATACCTGGGAAAATACGCCTACAAAAGGCTGATCCTGACCCATCATAAGAATCTGAATGTCGGTGATTTTTTAATCGATGACCGAAAAAGAAATGGTGCTGACCGATTTCCCGGCATGCTCATCCAGTTTGGGTCGGAGAGATTTCCGGATTGGCCTGCTGTTGTGGAGCACCTTCTTCCAGATAAAAAGCTGCTTTAAATTCCTCAGGTAAAGGT
>JBDLIZ010000032.1:0-19149 GCA_039714615.1 Pseudomonadota bacterium
CTACTACTGGAAAGGCAAGGACCTCAACACCATGCCTTTCACCACCATGCCCTTCGGCATGACTGCGCCGGAACAGTACGGCTGGTTCTACTACGGCGGCGGCATGGAGTTGATGAACAAGACCTACGATAAACACGGGGTCTACTCCTTTCCCGGCGGCAACACCGGCAACCAGATGGGCGGGTGGTTCCGCAAGGAGATCAACGGCCTGGAGGACTTCAAGGGCCTTAAGATGCGTATCCCCGGCTTCGCCGGCGAGGTACTCTCAAAGCTGGGTGTAGTGGTAACCAATATCCCCGCCGGCGAGCTTTATACCAGCTTGGACCGCGGAACCATTGACGCCCTCGAATGGGTCGGCCCTTCCCTGGACCTCAACATGGGGTTCCACAAGATCGCCCCCTACTACTACACCGGCTGGCATGAACCCGCAACCGAGCTGCAGTTCATAGTCAACAAGAAAAAATTCGATACCCTACCCAAGCATCTCCAAAAGATCCTAACCATTGCCATGCAGTACGCCGCCTACGACATGTATACCCGTTCCTATCATGACAGCGCCATGAACTGGGCGAGCATCAAGAAGGACTATCCCCACATCAAGATCCGCACCTTCCCGAAGGCGGTCATCGACCGGATGAAAAAGGAGAACCGGAAACTGCTGGAAGAGAAATCCAAGACCAACCCGGAGTTCAAAGAGATCATCGACTCCCAGACCGCCTATATGAAAAATGCCCGAGAGTGGACCCGCATATCCGACTACTCCTACCTGAAGGACAATATCGACGAATAGATAAATGCCCTCCGAACATCACGCCTTGGGTATTGCAGCAAGGCCTGCCTTTTCCTTTAGCCTTCGGCCTGAGATTGAGACTTCGTCCGGACTAAACCCCCAATGCTGTTGAAACTCGAAAAATGGGCGGATCGATTTTCCGACCTGCTAGGGTACCTGGCCGGGGGATTGATGGTGCTAATGATGGTCAACGTCTTCCTCGATGCCATCATGCGCTACTTTTTCCAAACCGGTTCCATAGCCATGCAGGAAATGGAATGGCATCTATTTTCCATCGTCTTCCTGTTCGGCATCGCCTATGGCCTCAAGGAGGACAGCCATGTGCGGGTTGACCTGGTCTATGACCGCCTGGGGCCGAAACCCAAGGCAGTGATAAATCTCGCCGGGGCCTTCCTGTTTCTCCTTCCCCTGGCATTCCTGATAATCCAAGGCTCCCTACCCTTCGTGGCGGAAGCCTACAACATGAACGAGATCAGCGGCGATCCGGGCGGGCTTACCCACCGCTGGCTGATTAAGGCGGTAATCCCTACGGCATTCGTTTTCCTGATGGTCTCCACGGTGGGATTCGTGGTACGCAACATCAACCTCCTGCACGGCGTCGGAACTCCCCACCAACGCCGGGTGGAAGACGAAATCCTATAGGGATTAGATCTTCCATGATCGGTATCGTCATGTTTATCGTCGCCCTGGCCCTGTTACTGGGGGGGTTCCCGGTAGCGTTTACCTTCGGCGGGGTGGCAGTATTTTTTGGCTTGTACGCCGAGGGAACCGAGATCTTTGCCATGATGCCCCACCGGATCTGGTCCATCATGAACAACACAGTGTTGATGGCCATCCCACTGTTCATCTTCATGGGCATCGTGTTGCAGAAGTCCAAGCTGGCCGAGCGATTGCTGGAATCCATGGGTTTCCTGTTCGGGGAGATCCGTGGCGGCATCGCCATCAGCACGGTGCTGGTGGGCGCCCTGCTGGCCGCCTCTACCGGTGTAGTGGGCGCCTCAGTGGTGGCCATGGGGGTGATATCCCTGCCGGTGATGCTCAAGTACAGGTATGACATCCGGCTCGCCACCGGTTCCATCTGCGCCGCAGGCACCCTGGGTCAAATCATCCCCCCTTCCATCGTGCTGATCATCCTGGGGGACGTTTTCCAGCAACCGGTGGGAGACCTCTTCAAGGCCGCCTTCTGGCCGGGCCTTTCCCTGGTAGCCATCTACGTTATGTATATCTTAATAGTCGCCGGGTTCAACAAGGACCTCGCCCCGCCCGTTGCGGTAGAGGCCCTGGCCGGCAACAAACAACAGCAGATCCGCAAGGCCCTGGGAGCCATCGTGCCGCCCCTAACCCTGATCGTGCTGGTTCTAGGCTCCATTCTGACGGGTGTGGCCACCCCCACCGAATCCTCGTCGGTGGGTGGTGTCGGCGCAATCATCCTAGCGGCGCTCTACCGCCAGTTATCGTTGCAGATGATCGTCCAGAGCGCCCTGGAGACGGTCAAAATCACCGCCATGGTCTTTGCCATCCTGATCGGCGCCACCGCCTTTTCCATGGTGTTCACTTACACCGGCGGCGACTATCTGGTGGAGGAACTCATGATGAGCCTACCCGGGGAGAAATGGGGTTTTCTCATTCTCTCCATGCTGGCCATTCTGGTACTCGGATTCTTCATCGACTTCGTGGAGATTTCCTACATCATCGTGCCCATCCTGGCGCCCATTGCCGATGGTCTGGGCATCAACCCCATCTGGTACGCCATCCTGGTGGCGATGAACTTGCAGACCAGTTTCCTGACCCCACCTTTCGGCTTCAGCCTCTTCTACCTCAAGGGGGTGGCGCCTCCAGGAGTGAACACCACCGACATCTACCGCGGAGTCACCCCGTTTATCCTGTTACAAGTGGTGGTGCTGGGCGTGCTGGTGGTGTTCCCCAGTTTTTTCGGTTTCTCCCGTTAAGCGGGCAACCGCCCGAATAAAGTGAACCGCAAAGGCGCAGAGACATGGAACTGTTGTTGATCAAGATCGTCGTGTCCGCACTGACGGTGCTGGGCCTGGCCCTGATCGCCGAGCACATGGAACCGCGACTGGCCGGAGTTTTGTCGGCCTTTCCCTTAGGAGCAGCCATTGTGCTTTATTTCCTGGGCCTGGAAAACGGGCCGGCCTTTGTCGCCGAGGCCGCTGTATACGCCACGGCGGGCCTGGGGGCGGCCCTGGTACTGGTCTTCGCCTACCATCACGCCATCCGGCTCTTTCCCCGCCATGACCGCTGGTTTGCGCCGCTGGCCGGGGTGGCGGGGTTCCTGTCGGCAGCGGCCGTGCTGAAACCGTTCTCGTTCAACCTGACCGCGGCGGTGGCGGTCCCGGTGGTCACGGCGGTGGTATTGGCCGCCCGCTTCCGACCCATCGGCAATGCCGCCAGGCCTATCCGGGAACCCCTGAAACTCCAGGCCCACGCCGGGCGGGCCGCCCTCACCACCCTGATGGTGTTGCTGATCACCGGGATTGCTGCGGCGGTGGGGCCCTCCTGGGCAGGTCTGTTCGCCGCCTTCCCGGTTTCCATGTTCCCCTTCCTTATCATCATGCACCTTACCTACGGTCCGGATCACGCCCGAACCATCGTCAAGAATTTCAATCTAGGTATCGGCGCCTTGGTGACCTATATGGCGGTGGCCGCGCTGGCCTATCCCCGTTGGGGGGTGAATCCCGGCACTCTGGCGGCCTTGGCATCCGCCGTCGTCTATCTATTCCTGTTCAGCCAGTTCCGTCGATACCTCCAACCGGGAGAAGAGAAAGGAATCCCGGGCGGTTGACAAGAACGTTCTTGATTTTGTGAAGGCTTGATTGTTGGAATGTTAGAACTGATCCAGTTTGCACTAGAGCCGGTGGCAGGTGTTTGCGCTTGAGTCTACTAGGGAAAGAGTACGTTATAATAGTGACGGTTTCGGCCCTGGCGAGTTTCAGTGGCGGTTCCCTCAACCGGGCACCTATGAAGTTATCACCACAAATAACCTAGGCAAACGAAAGCGTATTGCCATGCGCACTGACGAAAACGGGTTACTCAGCATGAGGATAGACCAGGATATTGTTCAACCCTTTACTATCGAACTGAAGTTTCACCATTCTGAGTAAAAGTGGCGCCCAGTATTTGGTACCTAGATCCTGCAAGTGATCCAGGTTAAATAACAAGGTTTTCTCAAATGAAAAACGATACCAGCCCTGTACCCAATTTCATAAGAAACATCGTCATCGAGGACATCAAGGCGAACAAACACGACGCTCGGGTCAGGACCCGCTTCCCGCCGGAACCCAACGGCTACCTGCACATCGGCCATGCCAAATCGATATGCCTGAACTTTGGTATCGCCGCGGATTTTGGCGGCAGCTGTAACCTACGCTTTGATGACAGCAATCCGGTCAAGGAAGACATCGAGTATGTGGAATCCATCAAGGAAGATGTCCACTGGCTAGGTTTTGAATGGGCACAGCTGCACCATGCCTCGGATTATTTCGAACAGCTCTATGACTATGCCACTCAGTTGATCAAACAGGGTAAGGCCTACATCGAAAGTCTCAGCGCCGAGCAGATCCGTACCTACCGTGGAACCTTGAAGGAACCGGGGAAAGCGAGCCCCTATCGGAACCGTTCCGTAGAAGAGAATCTGGACCTTTTCCGACGCATGCGCGCTGGAGAGTTCCCGGACGGCGCCCATGTGCTGCGGGCCAAGATCGATATGGCCTCACCCAACCTGAACATGCGCGATCCTACGATCTACCGCATCCGCCACGCCAGCCATCATCAGACCGGCGACCAATGGTGCATCTATCCCATGTACGATTACACCCACTGCCTGTCGGATGCCATCGAGGGTATCACCCATTCGCTGTGTACTCTGGAATTTGAAGACCACCGGCCTCTGTACGACTGGATACTCGATGAGTTGAACACAGCTTGTCACCCCCAGCAGATCGAATTTGCCCGCCTGGAGCTGGAATACACCGTGATGAGCAAACGTAAGCTGCAGCAACTGGTGAAACAGGGGCATGTCCAAGGCTGGGACGATCCTCGTATGCTCAGCATTTCGGGGTTACGCCGACGCGGCTACACACCGGAGTCCATAAGGGACTTCAGCGATCGTATCGGTATTACCAAAAAAGACAGTATCATCCAGATGAGTGTCCTGGAAAACAGCATCCGCGAGGATCTCAATCATCGAGCCATGCGGGTGTTGGCGGTATTAAACCCTTTGCGTGTGATCATCGAAAACTATCCACCGGATCAGGTCGAGGAAATCGAGGCCATCAACCACCCCAACAGACCCGAGATGGGGACCCGTAGACTGCCATTCTCTAGAGAGCTGTATATCGAAAGAGACGATTTCATGGAGGACCCCCCGAAAAAATTCTTCCGTCTGGCCCCGGAACGGGAGGTTCGATTACGCTATGCCTACTACATCACCTGTACAGAGGTTATCAAGGATGACCAGGGCAATATCGTCGAATTGAGATGCCAGTACGACCCCGCCACCAAGGGAGGCTCGTCACCGGATGGCAGGAAGGTCAAGGGCACCCTTCATTGGGTCTCGGCGGCTCAGGCCATCGATGCCGAGATTCGCCTGTATGACCGCCTGTTCAAGATACCCAACCCCGGCGCAGAGAAAGATTTCATTCAACATCTGAATCCAGACTCCCTAAGCGTATTGAGCCATAGCAAGCTCGAGCCTGGGTTATGCGATGCGGACATGAACATTCGCTACCAGTTTGAGCGCCAGGGCTACTTCTGCCTGGACAGCAAAGAATCCCGTCGAGATGCCCTGGTTTTCAATCGCACGGTCACCCTGCGCGACTCCTGGGCAAAGATCGAAAAGGCCCACGCCCATCGGCGTCGATAGATTACAGTGTCGTCGAGCCGCCACCAAGAATGGGAGCGATTATCCTGCTCTACACTTAAAGACCTGTAAAAACAGGCGGTCTAGGCATTAAACTACGGAAGCCACTTCAAGGATCCGATCTACGAAGGCCGGTACCACTTGTGTCGCAGGCCCATAGAGCTTTTCAGCAAACGCAGATTCCACTTCTGATGGCTCAAGATTGAGTTCAACGGAATGCGCGCCCCCACCGCAGGCGACCCGGACAAAGCCAGCGGCAGGATAGACATTGCCCGAGGTGCCTATGGAGAGAAATAGATCACAGTTTTCAAGGGCGTGGTAAATCTTGTCCATCGCCAAAGGCATTTCACCATACCAGACGACGTGCGGACGTAATGTTCCGGCGCTGTCGCAACAATCACAACGGTCCAAGATACCGATGTCACCTCTGATCGGATAGATCTTCCCACTGGCTGAACAGTGCATCTTCAGCAGCTCTCCATGCATGTGAATGATGTTTTTACTGCCCGCACGCTTATGCAGGTTGTCGATATTCTGGGTAACGATGAGTACCTGCCCGGGGAACGACTCCTGCAACCGCGCGAGGGCCTCATGCCCCTCATTGGGCCGGATAGCCGGGGAAACAAGTTGGCGGCGCCGCATATTATAAAACCGGTGAACAAGTTCGGGATCCACGGCGAAACCTCGCGGAGAGGCAACATCTTCTATCCTATGGCTCTCCCATAAGCCATCCGATGCCCTGAAGGTT
This sequence comes from Pseudomonadota bacterium, assembly GCA_039714615.1. GTDB lineage: Bacteria > Pseudomonadota > Gammaproteobacteria > JAAEPA01 > JAAEPA01 > JAAEPA01. The sequence continues at coordinate 6,418 of JBDLIZ010000032.1, forward strand.
TTTATACCGGACTCCGCCGATATCCCCGCACCGGTGAGAATAACAATGGAATTGTATCTTTGTACCATTCTTTATGTAGAACTCTAGTGCAAGCTATTGATCCGTATTCCGATGTCCCCTCCCTTGGAAACTACAACCTAGATCCTGCAATCCGTTAACCTCACCTCCCTGTGCCACTGCTCCGCTCAGTCTCAAATTCGCGCTACCAACCAATATCTTACATTCTGCACACATGATCACTTGCAGGATCTAGTTAGCAACCAAAAAAAAACCCTGAATAGATCAGGGATTTATCACTAAGCTATATTAACTCGGCCTTCATTGACATAGATTCAGGCAGTGACGTTCTCGCGTTTATACCGCGCAATCTTCATCGCCATGCGATCCTTAGCCAACAACTTCCTCTTTTTCATCTTTTCTACCGTAAAATCATCCAAGGGAAGCATCCCGAGTTTTGCATCACGAACCTTCTTTTTCAGCTTCTTGTGTTCCTGGTAGAGTTTCTCAAACTTCCTGTCGGTGTTACGTAACTCATCGACAACGTCTTGTTCATATTCGAACATGGGCACCTCTCAACGATATAGGGGTATATTTCGCTACTTAGGAGGGCAACTGAGCACTCTCTGCGCCCGGAAACCCATCCATCATAAGTGTACCTTACCTAATACTACTATACCTGATAACACTACCTCAAATACCTTTGCCAAGCAACAGGCCCCTAGCGCCGATGCCGCAGAAACATAAGTGTCTTGCTGATGGATAATTTTACACTGGAAGGCCCGCTGCGGATAAAAAACGACTCTTCGTTGCGAGCAGCAAGAAACACCGGCACCTTGGACCGCTCACATTCAATCGCGATAACCTCTTTGCCGGACACGGGCCGGAGATCGAAATGAACAAACTTGGAAAACTCCAAGCCGATATGCTGTTGAAACAGGTTCTTGAAGTGTAATCTGCACCGATCCTCATTCTCGAACCCATCGGGCTCTATGCCCAAAATGCTGCCGGCATCATTGACACCAATGAGCAAGATCCCACCGTCGGTATTCATGAATGCAACCACCGTCTTCAACCACGCCAATTCGATCTCCTTACCCGGCCTTCCCGCCTTGAGATTCATCCGCATAGTGGATTTGAATTCCAGGGCGGCACTCTCCCCTGCCCTGATCAGGGAAAGAACCTCGTTTTCGAAGTCATGACTGTCTATGCTCAACTTTGGCAGATCTTTCAGCTGACGACCGTATCTGGAGACTAGAAGACCGGCCAGAACCACGCCTACCACAAGGACCGCGAACCCGGTTGAGGCAATCACGCCCCATTTTTTCTGCGCCTCACCAATAAAATCAGACTCTGGGGTGGTGACACCGAACCAGAGACCGTGGTTATCAGGGTAAAGCGGCAGAAACCTGGCCCACCAAGTAGTACCTTGGATGTCGAATCGAAAGGGTTGTTCAGAGGGTCTGTCTTGATTCTTCCATGCCTGGGTGGTCTCGAACACCACCTTGGCATCAAAATCTGCCGCGGGCTGGAAAAACGCCCCCCTGCCGACAGAGAGACGCTGAGTTTCATTGGCCACCGGTGGGACGAACACCGCCCCTTCGTCATCGATGAGTAAGGCCCGACCGTGCTCACTGGGCCGAAGTTCGGCCAGCGCTCTCACGATATCGCTCAACAACACATCAAAAGCAACCACATGATCACCGGAGTGATCATCTTTCCGCCATCGGGTCGAGGCGGTGACCCCGGGGGCCTTGAGGGTATAAAAGATATAGGGTTTACTCCAAAAGATCCCATCGTCCCGCGCAGTGCTGAATGCACCCTGGTACCAGGGACGCAACCTGGGATCGTAATTCGATACCTCGGACCACTCCTTAACCAATTCCGATTCGGGCGACCAACGCCGCCAAACCGCGGAGGACCCCGCCCCTTCGATCACCGTCGATCGGGTCAACCATTCGTCATCTCCTCGCAGCAAGAAATACTCAAGCCCGTTGGCATCAGCGATCATCATCCCCGTAATCTGGGGCATGTGCTCTAGCATGGGAACAAACCTGGAATTCAGCGCTCGGAAATCCTTGGCGTCCAAATCACCCGCGGATCCCCATTTTTTTGCTATCCGTAATGCCTTTGTGACCGGCTCGAGAAGGTGTTTAAAATCCTGTGAAGCCTGAGTCGCCGCGCTAGAGATTTGAGACTGGACGATGTCCTGCCTGATATCGATGCTGAGAATGCTCGTTACTGCGAATAGAGTACCAGTGGTCAACACGATGAGCACCAGCAAATCGCGCAATAATCTGCGCCGTATGATGCTATAAGGTCGGGATCTGACCAACGCGGTGAACTGGGATATCGCATGCATCGGTTTCGGTAGCCTTTTCCTCAGCGCAACTCATCAATAGAGTACTTCTTAGCCATAGCCTCGGGTTTGATCAGGGCATAGCCCTGGAGTTGCCAATGCGCGAGTTCGGTAATGGCCGACGGGATCACCTGCACAAAGTCCTGAAAATCCTTCAATCGGTAGCCGTAATCCTCCGCGGCAAGACCACAGACCTTGAATTCCACCCCCAGTTCGGCGTAATAACGCATGCGCTCCACGGTGTCTCGGTATTTTTCATAGTTATGCTTAGCGAGAGTAACGATCTCGGTACCGTGGATGACAATCTTGATATCCATGAACTCGGGGGCATAGCCGTAGGGGTCGTCCATTAAAGGAGATAGCAGGGCCCGAACCCAATAGAGGGCCGATGCGGCCTTTGCAGGATCATCGAAATAGAAATCGAAAACGACCTTTTGCTCGGTGTAGGGCGTTTGCACGAACTGCGGCTCGGCACGCAAACCAGGTGCCATGATCAGGAAAATGACAACAAGAATCCGCGTTGCAGAGAAAGTCTTCATAGCATCTACTCCCGGCTGATTGTCCGATTATTTATAAATCGCGGTCACCATAGCGATGACTCGCACTATCGAGTTCGTTGACCGAGGAATAAGCGCATACCCAGCCGTTTTGGCGGGTTGAACGTGCAAACAGTATAGTTTTCAGCTAATACCCAGATCCTGCAAGTGATCGCACTCAGATAGGCGCAACCTATTGATCCGTATAGCGGTATTTGCTCTCTCGGGAACCACAACAAGGATTCCATCCTTAGGTCCGTTAACGGCACTTCCCTGTGCCACTGCTCCACTCGGTCTCAAATTCGCTCTACGAATCAATATATTACACTCTACAAGCATGACCACTTGCAGGATCTAGGTAATAAACCCGCTTCGATGGCACGTTTTGCAAGAGGCCAAATAGTTGTGTCTTTTCTTCTAAGGCTTTAATTCATAATCGAATTCTAAACAAGTATACAACCAAAATTTGGTGAAAATATTGACTGTAACTCATCCGTACTTAAATTTTTATTACACTTTGGATATTTAAAAATGGGTAAAAATGCATTATTCTGCAAATTCACTGGGAGAGTCCCTAGCCTATAAAACATAAAACATTAAGGGCGGTAACTCGATGTGATTATAATTACCGATATAACAATAAAAGACACAACATACCCATCCAACTGCGAACCTCGTTACCAGCAGCTTTGACCTAGATCCTGCAAGTGATCGCACTCACATAGTAAAAGTTCTTGATCCGTACAGCGATATTTGCCCCCTGCGGTGGGGCAGTACCACACCTTGCGCTGTACCCTTATGAGTTGCTTGAAACAAAGGCAGTGGTATGGCGGGTACTAGCCATCCAGACTATTGGAGGACAACAAAGATGAGTCCACTGGTCGGTATCGCCGCTGCAGGCCTATTCATGACCGGTCTGGGAGTAGCTTTGGCCGTTCTGTTGGCCATCGCCAACAGAAAACTGTACGTCTATGAGGATCCCCGCATCGACCAGGTGGAAGAGATGTTGCCACATGCCAATTGCGGTGCCTGTGGTTCACCGGGCTGCCGGCCTTTCGCCGAATCTTTAGTGAAGGGTACGGTAGACCCGGGTCTCTGCACGGTCAATGCCACCGAGATGACCCAGAGCATTGCCGATTTTCTGGGCGTCGAAGTACAGCAGCGTGAAAAGCGCGTCGCCCGCCTGGCCTGTGCGGGAGGAACTCACGTGGCTTACTACCGCGCCAAATACCAGGGACTCGAGTCATGCCGTGCGGCAAACGTAATCTCTGGAGGGGGTAAGGGCTGCACCTGGGGGTGCCTGGGCCTGGCGGATTGCGAGCGCTCTTGCGATTTCGATGCCATCCACATGGACCGGTATGGCCTGCCGGTGGTGAACGAGGAAAATTGCGTGGCCTGCGACGATTGTGTCGAGGCCTGCCCTAAAGACCTTTTCTCCCTGCAGCCCTTGAGCCAAAAGCTCTGGGTGGCTTGCAAGAATCTGGTTGAGGGGGACGAGGCCGAGGCCCTTTGCGAGGTGGCTTGCACCGGTTGCGGCCGTTGTGCCGCCGACGCTCCAGAGGGCCTGATCACCATCCAGAATCACCTAGCAAAGATCGATTACACTAAAACAGGTTTGGCCTCCCGGGTAGCCATCGAACGCTGTCCTACGGGCGCCATCGTTTGGCTGGATGAGAACCATGGCGCTGTCAAAGGCATTGAGGCCAAGAAGATCGTACGCATGGAACCGCTTCCCAGAGGCTAGGAAAAATTTTGATTTGGTACGACATAATGCATGCCAGCAGGATAATCAGATACATTCCAACGGTCGTCTAACAGAAGCCGTCTGGTTAACAAGTAATCGAAGCGAGAAGTTCTTGAATTGAGAGCATTTCTACGATGGTTGGAGGCGAATAGCCTATAGCTATTTAACGATAAGCATCGTAGAAATACACCAATAATAAGGGCTTTGCAGCCGATTAATTTGTTAACTAAACGGCTTTCAAACCAAGGCGATTGCTTTATAGGCTCAGAAGGCGCGATAGCTATGACATCTATGCCAATGATGCAACAGGATGAGGCTCATGATTAGAGACTTTACCGGCAAATTACCGTCCCTTACAGAAAAAATAACTAAAAAAGGGAAACTTCAACAATTCAAGTACCCCGGTTCGCGTAATGCCATGGACGGTAATACCGCAGTCATCATGTGTGAACGCGAATCCACTGATGGCGCGGGGGCCTATCCGATTACGCCATCCACTCAGATGGGTGAGTTCTGGGCCGAGGAACGGGCCAAGGGTCACATCAACATCTCCGGACGACAACTGATCTTCATCGAACCCGAGGGTGAACACGCCGCGGCCGGAGTCACCGCGGGCTTGGCCATGGCCGGTCTTAGGGCCACCAACTTTTCCTCTGGTCAAGGCGTGGTCTACATGCACGAATCGCTCTATGCCGCGGTCGGCAAGCGGCTCACCTACGTGCTCAATGTAGGCTGTCGTGCCATCACCAAGGCTACCCTCAACGTGCACGCCGCCCATGACGACTATCACGCGGTGGATGATACCGGCTTCTTCCAGGTGCTGGGGAAAAGTGCTCAGGAGGCCTGCGATCTGAATATCATCGCCCACAAGATCGCCGAACTGTCACTCACCCCGGGCATCGTCGGTCAGGACGGTTTCCTCACTACCCACCTCATAGAATCGCTCAAAGTCCCCGAGCGCGAACTGATCGCCGAATATCTGGGCCGGCCCGATGACATCATCGATACACCCACCCCGGCACAACGCCTGCTCTACGGCGAGCAACGACGCCGGATCCCGGTCCTCTGGGACGTGGACAATCCGACCGTCTCGGGCTCTGTCCAGAACCAGGACGCCTACATGCAGAGTGTGGCCGCCCAGCGGCCTTATTTCTTTGACCACATCACCGAGATTACCGATCGAGCCATGGAGGAATTCCATGCGCTGACGGGCCGGCATTACCAGCGTATCGATACCTACCGCTGCGAAGATGCCGATTATCTCATCGTCGGTCAAGGCAGCATGATCCCCTCCGCCGAAGTAGTGGCGGATTATCTGCGTAAGTCGCGGCGCATCAAGGTGGGGGTGGTCAACGTCACCATGTTCCGGCCCTTCCCAGGTGAACTCATCGGTAAGATATTCAAGGGTCGCAAAGGGGTCGCGGTACTGGAGCGCACCGATCAGCCGTTGGCCGAAGACCTGCCCTTAATGCGCGAGCTGCGGGCCGCGCTGGTCAAATGCATGGAAAACAACGTCGGCCGCAAGGAAACTCCTCCCTATCCTGACTATGAAGTATTTTCCAAGGCGGCGGACATGCCCGCGCTATATTCCGGCTCATACGGACTAGGCAGCCGCGACCTGCAACCCGAGGCCCTTATCGGGGTGCTCGAAAACATGCTGCCCGACGGTGCGCGAAAGCGGTTTTTCTATCTTTCGATAGACTTTCTGCACGATCAACCCTTTACCCCCAAGCAAGAGATCCATCAGCAGCGCATCGAGGACGTCTATCCGGGGGTGAGAGAATTAGCCGTGCACGGCAGCGAGAATCCGGATCTCATGCCCAAGGGATCCATAACGACGAGGATCCACTCCGTAGGTGGCTGGGGAGCCATCACTACGGGCAAGAATCTGGCGATGACCCTGTTCGATCTGCTTGGCTATGACATCAAGGCCAATCCCAAGTATGGCTCTGAAAAAAAGGGCCAGCCCACGACCTATTATCTCTCCGCGGCCCCCGAACCGATCCGTGTCAACTGCGAGTTCATCCATGTAGACGTCGTGCTATCCCCCGACCCCAATGTGTTCGAACACTCGAACCCGCTGAATGGGCTCAAAAAGGGGGGAGTCTTCATCATCCAGAGCGATCATCAAGACCCGCAAACGATGTGGCAAGCTATTCCTCTGCTCAGCCAACGTTACATCGTCGATAACAATATCCGGATTTTTTATCTAGACGCCTTCAAGATCGCTCGGGAAGAAGCCAGCGATCCTGAATTGCAATACCGGATGCAGGGAATCGCCTTTCAGGGGGCATTTTTTGCCGGCTCCAAGGTGATGGACACCGCGAATCTGAGCGAGGAAACCCTGTTCAAGGCCATTGAGGAGCAGTTGCAATCCAAATTCGGTGGTAAAGGTGCCCGGGTCGTACAGGACAACCTGCGGGTAGTGCGCCGTGGATTTGACGAAATGCATGAGGTCGAGGACAAGTCCATCCAGGCCACCGGCGCGCGCATTGTAATACGTGCCCCGCGCGAGCCCATCATGCTTACCCAACAGCCGGTAGGCAAGGACAGCAAGACCGATATCCACCGCTTCTGGGCCCAGACCGGCAACTTCTATATGAGTGGTAAGGGCGGCGAAAATCTCGCCGACCCCCATAATGCACTGGGTTTGATACCCGCTTCATCGGGCATCTTCCGGGACATGACCCAGATCCGTTTTGAACACCCCACCTGGATCCCGGAAAACTGCACCGCCTGTGGCGACTGTTATACGGTATGCCCCGATAGCGCCATGCCGGGGTTGGTAAACACGGTCTCGGAGGTCTTCGACACCACCATCCGGCGGGTGGAGGATCAGGGCCATGCGGTCAAGCATTTGCGCCGAGCGGTACGCGGCGTAGAGAAAAAACTGCGCACCGCGGTAGGCGGCAATGGTGAAGGTGCGTCCTTCGATGTCCTCCTGGACCATGCGGTGACCGCCGCGCTCGCCGAGGCCGAACCGGAATCCGAACAACACCAGGCACTGGCCAAGGAGTTCGAATGGTTCCGCCAGGCCATGGGCGATTTCAAGTTCTCCTTGACCAAGCCTTATTACACCCTCAAGGAAAAACAAGCCAAAGGCAGCGGTGGGCTATTTTCCATCGTCGTCAACCCCTACACCTGCAAGGGTTGTATGGAATGCGTCACGATCTGTGAGGACAATGCCCTGGAGATCGTAACCCAGACCTCCGAGTCGGTCGAAACCTTGCGCAATGAGTGGAATTTTTGGCTGGATCTACCTACGACATCACCGGACTACATCCGCATCGATGACCTCGATGAGCGCATCGGTGCGCTGGAGACCCTGCTGCTCGAAAAACGCAACTATAATTCCATGGTCTGTGGCGATGGCGCCTGCACCGGCTGTGGCGAGAAAACCATTATCCATCTGTTCACCAGCACCGTGGCGGCATTGATGCAGTCACGGGTAAAGAAGCAGCTGGAAAAGCTTGATGATCTAATCCAGCGATTGGACCAACATACCCGCCTCAAGCTGGCCAACACCATGGATCTGGCCGATACCGGTACCATCGAAAACGTGGTGGCCCAACACCAGGAGCAAGACCTGACCCTGGCTCGTCTGAGCGCCGATCTGGACAAGGACAAGACCACCACGCCATTGGATCCCGCCTGGCTGCAGTGGACCACTCGTTTGCTGAAACAACTCAAGCAGCTGAAATGGCAATATACCGAGGGTCAATCCGGCAATGGCCGTTGTGACATGGGGATGATCAATGCCACGGGATGTACCTCGGTTTGGGGCTCCACCTTTCCCTTTAATCCCTACCCCTTTCCCTGGTCGAATCACCTGTTTCAAGACTCCCCCTCGGTGGCCATGGGCTTATTCGAAGGACATATGGTCAAGATGGCCGATGGTTTCAAGGCCATCCGCATGGCGGAAATGGAATTGGAAGACAAGCATCATCATGAGCATATCCAGGAGACCTTCCAGTATTTCGACTGGAACCGGTTCAGTGATGAAGAATTTCTGCTTTGCCCGCCGGTGGTCGCGGTCGGCGGGGACGGAGCGATGTATGACATCGGCTTTCAGAACCTGTCCCGCATGATGATGACCGGCATGCCCATCAAGGTCATGGTGGTGGATACTCAGGTATATTCCAATACCGGCGGCCAAGCCTGCACCTCCGGCTTCATCAGTCAGGTCTCCGATATGGCGCCCTATGGCAAGGTGTTAAAGGGCAAATACGAGATACGCAAAGAGATGGGGCTGATCGGCATGGCCCACCGCACGACTTACATCCTGCAGGGTTCCATCTCCAACGTAACCCACCTGCTGGAAGGCTATATCGAAGGACTCAATGCCCGGCGTCCCGCACTTTTCAATATCTATGCCGTGTGTCAACCCGAACACGGCGTCGCCGACGATGCCTCCGAGATGCAAAGCAAACTGGCCGTGGAGTCACGCGCCTATCCCTTGCTGCGTTACAACCCTGATGAGGCCAACAGCTGGCAGGAGGCCATGAGCCTCGAGGGCAACCCCGCCATCGACGACGACTGGCCGGTCTACACGCTCGAATACACCGAAGAAGACGGCAATAAGGCCAGTATGGAACTGCCCATGACCTTTGCGGATTTTGCCCTGACCGAAGGCCGTTTCCGCAAACACTTCCGCAAGGCGCCACGAGATACCTGGAATGACGACATGATGCCTATCGCCGAATTCGTCGAATTGGCAGAGGACGAACGGGAGGGGCTGTTTCCCTATATCTGGGCAGCAGATAAAAAGGGGCAATTGATACGGGTCATGGTCTCCAGCGAGTTGGCCCTGTCCACCATGGAACGGCGTGATCACTGGCGCCTGCTCAAGTCCATCGCAGGGATCGACAAGGTCGTCGATCCAGAACAGATCGCCTCCCAGGTGCGCAGCGAGATGGCCCAGAACCTGGCCTCGGGGCTCATGTCTCTGGCAACCGGAGGTGGTCTCAGCGATCTCAGCACTGCGGTATCCTCGGCGCCAGCAGCAGCACCAGCGGCCGCGGCGCCTGCGACCGAAGGATACGAGCCCGTATGGATCGAAACCCCGGAATGCACCGCTTGTGACGAATGCGTGGACATCAACCCGAAGATCTTCGCCTATGACGACAAGAAAAAGGCCTATGTCCTCGATCCCAAAGCGGGGCCCTTCAAGGACATCGTCAAATCCGCAGAGAAATGCACGGCGATGATCATCCATCCAGGAACCCCTTGGAATCCAAACGAAAAGGGATTGGATAAGCTCATTAAACGGGCGGAGAAGTTTCAATAGGATGAATACGCAGCCACGCTTGATGGCTCCTTCATTCGGTCGGCGGGACTAAGAGAACGCCACTCATGGGACTGTTGAATTTTCTAAGAGGGAATACCTTTTCGCATGGAGTGCACCCTCCACAGCACAAGGACATCACCAATACGCTAGCCATCCGGCGTCTGCCCTTCGCCCCGTGCATGATTTTACCCCTGTCTCAGCACTTCGGCGCAGCTTCAATCCCCATCGTTCACGAAGGTCAAGAGGTGGTACGGGGACAACCCATCGCCGAGGCAGATGGTTTTCTTTCCGTGCCGCTGCATTCTCCAGCCACCGGAGTCATCGAGAAATTTGACCTCGTACACACCGTCCTAGGCCCAAAGGTCAAGGCCATCATCCTCAAGCTCTATCCGGGCGCCAGTCAGGAGGTCTTGTACGAGGTCAATCAGGACATCGATGCCATGGAGCCCAACGAGCTTATTGCTGCCGTACAGCACACCGGCATGGTGGGACTGGGCGGGGCGACCTTCCCTACCCACGTCAAGCTCAGCCCACCCAAGGGCTTCCCCATCGACACCGTACTGGTCAACGGCTGCGAATGCGAACCCTACATCACCTCGGATCACCGCATCATGCTGGAAAACACCGCTGATCTGATCTATGGTATTCGCATCGTGCTCAAGGCCGTGGGTGCCAAACGCGCGGTCATCGGTATCGAGGACAACAAACTCGACGCGGTAGAGGCGATCCGCGCCAAACTGCCCAAAGGGGTGCCCATCACGGTAGAGGTTGTCAAGACCAAGTACCCTCAAGGCGCGGAGAAGATGCTGATTACGGCCCTGCTGGGCCGCGAAGTGCCCTCGGGCGGGTACCCCTATCACGTCGGTGTGAGTCCGTTCAATGTCACGACCCTCGCCCAGCTAGGCGCTTTGCTGCCTCGTGGTCAGGGACTGATCGAACGGGTGGTGACACTCACCGGTTCCGGTGTGACGAACCCCGGTAATTACATCGTGGCCCTGGGCACCCCGCTGCGTTTCGTGCTGGAACAAGTCGGCTACTTTGGCAGCCATGACAAGCTGATCTTCGGTGGGCCCATGATGGGGATGACGATTTCTTCCCTGGACGTACCGGTCACCAAAGGTGTTTCAAGCATTGTTGTACAGACCGAAGAGGAGCAGGCGGTAAATGTCGCCAAAAAGGTCTACCCCTGTATACGCTGCGCGGCCTGTGTCGAGGCCTGCCCCATCAACCTCAACCCCTCACAGCTGGGTCTTCTGGCGGCCAAACACGAATACGAAATAATGCAACAGCGCTATCATCTCAATGACTGTTTCGAATGCGGTTCCTGCAGCTATGTGTGTCCCTCGGGTATTCCCCTAGTGCAATATTTCCGCATTGCCAAGGCGGTCAACCGGGAGAGACAGGCCTAGTGGACAAGGACCGCCCCAATATCGATCTTCGCACCTCTCCGCATCTGCGAGGCGCCCCCAGTGTACCGACCATTATGCGTAATGTGGTCTATGCCCTGCTGCCGGTCTGCGCCTTCGCGATCTATCAGTTCGGAATCAGCGCACTGGCACTGATCATCGTCACTACGCTCAGTTGCATGCTGACCGAGTCCTTCTTCAACAGGACCAGTGGCAAACCGGACACCATAGGTGACTTCAGCGCGATGATCACCGGTATGCTGATGGCTCTCACACTGCCACCGGGATTTCCCTTGTGGATGGCCGTAGTAGCGGCCTTTGTCGGTGTTTCGCTGGGCAAGGTCTTTTTCGGCGGTCTGGGCTTCAATGTTATGAACCCGGCGCTGATCGGACGCGCCTTCGTGCAAGCCGCTTTTCCCGTGGCCATCACTACCTGGACCCCCGGCGGACTGCCCAACCGCTTCGTCGAATTCATCCCCTCCACCTTAACCTTGCCTTTCATGGAACCCGCACCGGTCGCGGACTGGATCAAACAGACGGCGGTTGATGGCTTCAGTGGCGCCACACCGCTGGCATTATGGAAATTCGAACAGACTTATACCGATCCTATGGCGCTGTTCTGGGGCATGACCTCGGGCTCCGCGGGAGAAACCTCGGCACTGCTGATTCTGCTCTGTGGAATCTATCTGGCGCTGCGGCGCATGATGGACTGGCGCATCCCGGTGAGCATGCTGGGTATGGCCACCTTTACTGGAGGGTTCTTTTTCCTGATGGATCCGACCACCTATCCCGATCCCTTGTTCATCCTGTTCTCCGGCGGGCTCATGCTGGGGGCCATGTTCATGGCCTCGGATATGGTAGCCTCACCGGTCACGCCACTGGGGGTGTGGCTTTACGGGGCACTGATGGGTTTTGTCACTGTCATCATCCGGCTGTTCGGCGGACTCCCGGAGGGAGTCATGTATGCCATCCTGCTGGGTAACGCCGTCTCCCCGCTGATCGATGCGATCACCCAGCCCCGGGTCTACGGCACCGGTAAAGAAGACCTGACCCATGAGTAGCGCAGAACCGATACAGAAACCAGCCCTACCCTCAGCCGGCGCCATGATCCGCACCCTGGGGAGCATTGCCATGATCTCAGGTTTTCTGGTAGTACTGGTCTATCAATACACCCTGCCGATCATCACCGAGAATAAACGCCGAGCCTTGGAACAGGCAGTATACGCCGTCCTCCCCGGTACCCACGAACAACGTTATTTTTCGTTGACCCCCGACGGTCTCACCCGTCTGGACAAAGACGCCCTCGGCGAGGCCAACCTCATCGCCGGCTACGATACCCTGGGAAAGCTCGACGGAGTGGCCCTGGAGGCCGCGGCCCCAGGGTATCAGGATATCGTACGTAC